>JALWQZ010000001.1:0-3587 GCA_027077895.1 Microcaldota archaeon
ATGATATATTGTTCTCATTTCTCTCAATCAAACTCACAACACTTGATATTCTCAAGGCCTGGGTCGTCTGGTTCTTAGTCTCTTCCTGCTGCTCAATGCTCTTCAACTCTGCCACATCACTTGTCAAAGAAAGTCTAACTGAATCTATCTCCTTCTTGAGCGCATCCTGGGCTGACTCAAGTTGGGCCTGGTTTGAGTAACACTGATTTACATTGGATGTACAGTTCACCAAGGCAGAATGGGCCTCATCAAATAATCGCCTCAACTTCTGTATCTGCCCGGCGAACTTTGTGTACTCCTGAACAGCGTATGCATCTGATATGAAAGAAACACCAAGTATGTCCCTACCGAACTCAACACCCGGAACTGACCCTTGCTGGCCTAGAAGTTTAAACCTGCCCCTGTCCCATGGGCTCACCAACTGCCTGAAATCATTCTCATTTGTCCAGTCAAAATAAACAGACGTGTAGTTGTACCTAGAACCCTGGCAGAGATATCCTTGCGCATACTTGATGTGCACCAAATGACCACCAAACGCCTCCCTGCACATCTTGGCCATTTCATCCCAGGCTTTCAGGTAAAGACTGGACTGAGCACCTATTGAGAAATCACCTGTACTGTAATTGCTTGGCAGCGAAATATCGGACGGACCTATGCACACATCCTCTGTTTTCTCTACCTCATTTGCTCCTTGGCGAGTCTCCCACTTAATTGTGTAATCCAATTCTCTGCATATTGTGTCTCCATTACCAAACACCGTGCCAGCATCACCTACCCAAACCAGACGGCCCATCTCGTTTATCACATAGTTGTAGAATATCTTCAGTTTACTAGTGGGGATATCCCTAGCGTGCTCAACTATAACGACATCGTACCCATCAAGCATTCCAGGAGAGAGTTGAGAGATAGTTATTGTCCTGACATCCAGCCTCTTCACGTCCTCTAGATATCTAGTAAGAGCCATTGGGTCACCCATACCTGGACCACTAGGATCAGAGACAACTAGAATTTTAGGCTGGCCAAACAGCATGTGGTATATATCACAGTAAGTGGCACCAAACGTTGAGCAACCAACAATCCCAACCCTAGTTAAGACAATCAGCAAAGCAAACAACAACAACGCCAGCCCAATTATATGTGGAAGATTCTGTTTCCAATCTGCCATGGAAGAATTAACCCATAATTGGTTTATTAATATTGCATAGAATTAACCCCGGTTTTAGAATAACCTTTTATTTCCCGCATTCATTTTTTAGACCATGGGAGTTAACCTAGGAGACATTGCACCTGGAGAGACAATTGAGGTGGACCACCTTTCTGGGAGGATCATCGCTGTTGACGGATACAACATGTTATACCAATTTCTCAGCATAATCAGGCAACCAGATGGGACGCCGTTGATGGACTCAAAGGGGCGGATAACTAGTCACTTATCTGGGCTGTTTTACAGGACCTGCAAACTCTTAGAAAAGGGAATAAAGCCAGTTTATGTGTTTGACGGAAAACCACCAGAAGTAAAGGCCAGGGAACTGATGGAGAGAGAAACTAGAAAGAAAAGGGCAGAGGAAAAGTACAAAGAAGCCGTTGAGAGGGGGAACCTAGAGGAGGCCAGGGTTTACGCACAGCAGACAACTAGACTAACAAAGGATATGGTTGACCAGTCAAAAAAACTCCTAGACCTCCTAGGCTTGCCGTGGGTCCAGGCGCCAAGTGAAGGAGAAGCACAGGCAGCCTACATAGCAAAGAAGGGGGACGCGTGGGCGTCTGCAAGTCAAGATTACGATTCGTTGCTATTCGGCACACCCGTACTGATAAGAAATCTAGGTATAACGGGAAGGAGAAAACTCCCAAGGAAGAATATCTACGTGGGGATAAAACCCGAGAAGGTAGTGCTAAACACCCTCCTAGAAAACCTAGGGCTGACCAGGGAACAGTTAATAGACCTAGCAATCCTAGTCGGGACAGACTTTAGCACAGGGGTGAAGGGGATAGGTCCAAAGAAGGCACTAAAACTCGTGCTGGAAGGCAAGACAGCAGATGAAGTCTACAGAGAGCACGGCTTGGATCCAGATGAGGTTGAGGCAGCAAGGAGTATATTCCTGAATCCAAATGTAACCGACGACTATGAGATAAAATTCAGAGAACCAGACCTAGACGGGCTCCTAGATTACATGGTTGCGGAATTCAATTTCTCCGAGGAAAGGGTAAAAAACGCAGTAGAAAGGGTTAAAAAAGAGTTTGACATTAGTGGGACACAGTCCAGGTTAGACCAATGGTTCTAGGTGAGAAGATGGAAAAATTTCAATACATGATAAGGATAAAAAACGCGTTCAAGGACAGGGACTCCTTCAAGTTGAGGGAGATATCAAACGATGCGATGAAAGAAGCAGTCCTATCTGGGGATAAGGAACTGGCCAATATCGCAGTCCTAGCATACTCTCTGTCAAAAATACTCTCAAAACTCCACTTCAGAAGAAGGGAGGAATGGAAGAAATTCGCAAAGGAGACCGAAAAGACATTGTATGGTCTGGTCGGTGAATCAAAGGAAGGCAATCTATCTGGAATATGCGATACGCTAATCAACCTAGTAGAAAGGATAGATCACGGCGCTGGGAATTATACTAGAGGTCTAGTCTTCAAGGCCAGAGTAAAACTAGCGTCCCAGGCATACGCACTGGGTCTGAGCCTCTCATCAGCCGCTGAACTGACAGGAGCAGACAAGTATGAATTAACTAGGTACGTTGGGGCAACGAAGATACACGACAGACCGTTCGTTAAAACCATCAGCCCTGCTGATAGATACAAAATAATAAAGGGTGTTTTACGTGTCAAAAGATGAACCTGAACCATTGGTATCTGATTCCGGACCTTTGATAAGTTTAGCAGAGAACTGTCTAATCTGGACACTGAGGGGCCTAGCAAACCCAGTGATAATACCCAAGGGTGTCGAATACGAGGCGGTGATTCACCCGCTGTCAATAAACAAGTACGAGTTCAACGCAATGAGGATCCAGCAAATGATAAAGGAACAGGAAGTTATTGTAGACGACAGAGACATAAGACAGAGGACAGGTCAAGTGCTGAACCTAACAAATAACCTGCTGTACTACAAGGGAAAGCCAATAAAGATAATCCACGAGGGAGAGGCAGAAGTACTAGCACTGGCCCTAGAACGTGGGTTGAGCACGGTTCTTATAGACGAAAGGACTGCTAGGTTGATAGTAGAAGATGTTGAGCAGGTCAAGAAGTACATGGAGTCTAGGATGGACATGGAACTAGAACTAAACCAGAAGAATGCCGAGTACCTGAGAGAGATGTTCAAGGACATGCATGTCCTCAGATCAACCGAACTTGTCATATTCGCGTATGAGAACGGATTCCTAGATGACTACGGCAAGGGATTGAACGTACTGGAGGCCGCCCTCTACGCAATGAAAAAGAGTGGTTGCGCGGTTTCAAAGAACGAAATAGAGGAATACATTGCATTGTTGAAGTCAAAGTAGATACGTACTGCATTCTGGTGAAAAAAGATTCAAGTTTTTAAACTGGGCGGAGTTAAATGAAGACATGCCCAGCGAGGGGTATAA
>JALWQZ010000001.1:3597-9836 GCA_027077895.1 Microcaldota archaeon
CCATAGGTTAGTCAAAAAATTTGAGGAAGGGGACGAGAAGGGATACCTAGAAGAACTGAAAAACTCCATGAACATAAAAAACGAAGAGAAGAAAGACAGACTGGCAAAAACGGTTCTAAAACTCCACAAACAGATTGTGGATAAACATAGCAGGTACATAAAAGAAAACTATGGAATAGACGATAGGGCACATGTACATGAGACAATAAAGCCACTAATCGATCACATAGAGATGTTAAACGAAGAAAACCCAAAGGTATTGGAAAGCGATTTCTTGCACAAGCCCATTTGGGGTAAAAAATCAATCCTGGACATACTCGCCTCTAGGGTGAACAAGACACCACAGACACAGTACTTACGATTCATCCACTTTACAGGTGCACTAGTCAACCACTATGATATACTTGAAAAGGATCCAGTAATGCAAAGAATTTACGCTGCCGCGCTTGCCAGGGGGGATGACAGACTGATAAAAAACGTGAATACCGCACTCACCATAATCAAACATGAACTGAGGTCAAAAAGACCTGGAAAGAAGAAGAGCAAGAGAACGGTGAAGGAGTACATAAGATCATTTGAGAGTATACTGAAGGAGAGGGGGTTAGTAAACGGTGGGATAAGAATAAACAAGGCAAACGTCGGAGATGCAGTTGACACCCTCCTCCTAGTCGCTAGCCACTCTGCACTGGAAAAGAAGCCACCAAAGAATGAAGAAGAACTAATCAATGACATAGCAAGAGAACTCATCCCAAAAAAGGAGGATGAGATTTACTTGGACCAAGCGAAGAATAGGATAAAGGAAAATGTAAAACTGTTCAATAGTTACGTTCTGATGAACAGAAGTTTGATAGATAAGAGTATACTCCCAGTCACGGAGGATATACCAAAACTGGATGATATAGAAAAAGAGAGACTCCTAAACAAACTAGTCCTATTCATAGAGCATGATAATATAGGAAAATCAGATGAATGGGTTAAAGACGAAATTGAATACGAAGGAAAAAATGCCTTGGGAGACATATGGGACACCATAAAGAAGCATGAGACAAAGTTCAAAATAGACGGAAAAGAATACAAGGTAGTATTTGACAAAACAGACATACACGGTCAGATAAAAGCAGTGGAAAAACTACAGAGTTGTTTCACACCGCCAAACGAAGGGGCATTCCATGCACTTAGGTACATACTAGAACCGTACATCAGGGGAAAGGGAAAAAACAGTGATCAGTTCCTAGTTCCTGGTCTAGTTAGGGTCCTAAATGAAAAGGGCAAAACTGTTGGAAGGTTCACACTGATGATCCAAAAACTGTCAAACGGAAAACTAAGGTTGATGGCATCTAGCCTATTACATGGACCTGCTCCAAACCAGATCTCAGAAATGTTCTTGAAAGATTTCGCCAACAAGATCGAGGCCAAGATGCCCGGGGCAGTGATTTCGGCAATGGTCACAGACAAAAGACCAGGGGCAGAGACAATTAGGATAAAAATGCCAACTCACCCATTATACGACGATGGATTCATAGTTATCTCCCCTAGAAAAAAGAAGAAGGATGCATGGACCTACTTCAAGGGTAGAAAAGTTGTAACAAAGAAACCAAAGTAATTTTAAACTCTTTCTCGTTATTTGTTTGTGATAACCGAAGGAAACGGAATAGAAGTGCACGGCCCTGCCAGGATAATTCTAGACGGCAAAAGGGAGGAGGGCATAAACGTAATCAGCCACGCCCATAAAGACCATCTAGGTAGGGTCAACAAGGCCATAGCGACTAGGGAAACAGCGGTTCTAGCCGGGCTAGAGGGATACAAAGACCACCTAGTCCTAGACGACCTAAAGATAAGACTAGTGAACGCTGGGCACATCCTAGGCTCAAGCCAGGTCGAAATCCTGAATGGCCATCATATAGCATACACAGGGGATATCCGTCTAAGAGATTCAATACTGTTTGAAGCCGGAGAAATCCTAAACCCGGACATACTAATAATTGAATCAACATTTGGACTGCCAAAGTTCAGATTCCCAGATCCACTAGACATCTACGAGCAGATAGAAAGATGGACAAGGACAAATCTAAACGCTGGAAGGCACGTTGTGATTGGGGGATACGCCCTGGGAAAGTCACAAGAACTAACAAAACTAGCAAACGAGATTGGCGAAACCCCGATCGTAACGAGGGAGATCTGGGAAAACAACGAGAGGTACTCCCAACTCGGAGAGGACATCGGTGGGTACATACTAGCAGGAACAGAGGAGGCCATGGAAACTGCAAGGGACCCTAGCGTGTTCCTAGTTCCAATGAACCTAGCGGGCTGGAAAGCGAAGGAAGCACTCCAGTTGAGTTATGGCAGGCCTACTGTTTCTGGGGTCGCGACTGGCTGGGCCACTGTATTCACGTTCAAGAGCAAGGGGGTTGACAGGGCATTCCCACTGAGCGACCACGCAGATTTCTATGACCTAGTTAGATACGCAAAGGAGTCAGGGGCCAAGCAGATATACACCGTGCATGGGTATTCAAACGAACTAGCAATGCACCTAAGAAAACTAGGTCTAAACGCAAGGAGCCTACAACAGAAATAATTAAATATAAGGTAGAACAGAAACCATTTTATTTAAAATTTTCCAAAAAATTAAATGGTGATTTTATGGCCGAACTCAGTTCAACGAATCCAACCACAAAATACGGAGAAACTCTCCCACACCAGACCTTAAGCGTCTGTCCAGAGTGCAACAGAGTCATTCCCGCCACTGTTTACGAAGAAGATGGAAAAGTCTGGATAAAGAAAACATGCCCAGAACACGGTGAGTTCAAAGAGGTTTACTACGAAGATGTTGAAATGTACCATAGATTTAGGAAATATGCCTATGACTGGGGCAAGATGGACTACTTCAACACGAAGGTAGAAAAAGGGTGTCCATGGGACTGTGGTTTGTGCCCACTACACTTATCACATACAAGCCTACTAAACATCGTTCTTACAAATAGGTGTGACCTTTCATGCTGGTACTGCTTCTTCTATGCAAAACAAGGAATGCCAATATACGAACCAACACTTGAACAAATACGGGCAATGCTAGAACTAGGAAAGAAGGAAAGTCCCGTGGCAGCAAACGCTGTCCAATTCACTGGTGGAGAACCAACAATGCGTGAAGACCTGCCAGAAATACTCAAAATGGCAAAAGACCTGGGATACGACCACGTCCAGTTGAACACGAATGGGATAAACCTAGCATACAAACCAGACCTAATGAAAAAGGTCGTAGAGGCAGGCACTGGTACACTATATTTAAGTTTTGATGGTATGGACGGAAAGGCAAACATAAAGAACCACTGGGAAATACCAATGCTCCTGGAGAACATGAGGAAAGTAGGGGGAATAGGTGCAGTCCTGGTACCTACAGTGATAAAAAACATGAACCTGAACCAAGTCGGTGATATAATAAACTTTGCACTCAATCACATTGACGTTATTAGGGGAGTCAACTTCCAACCAGTCAGCCTAGTCGGATCAATGCCAAAGGAGGAAAGAGCAAAGTATAGGGTTACAATACCGGGTGTGGCAAAGGCACTAGAAGAGCAGACAAATGGGGCAATAACAATGAAGGACTGGTATCCAATACCAACCGCCGCGATAATCGGTGAACTCATATCTAGAATGACAGGTGCTGAATACTGGATGACGTCACATTTTGCATGCGGAGCCGCCAGTTACGTGTTCCTAGGGAAGAAAGATGAAGTGATTCCAATAACACAATTGATGGATGTTGACGGATTCCTAGAGTTCATAAAAGAGAAATCACAAGAACTGGCAGATGGGAAAAACCCAGGACTCGTCAAAGCAAAGTTGATGATTAACATTCCTAGGTTCATAGACATAGGGAACATAAGGAAACTAGGAGGTATAGACGTTGCAAAACTGATATACAACGCATTTGTAAAGGCAGACTACTCCGCACTGGGAGAATTCCACAAGAGAACCCTGTTCCTAGGTATGATGCATTTCCAGGACCCATTCAACTACGATATAGAGAGAGTTAGAAGGTGCGTTATCCACTACGCGACACCAGACGGGAGAGTAGTTCCATTCTGTACGTTCAACGTGTTCCCAGACATCTACAGGGACGCAATCCAGGAGAAGTACAGTTACTCGTGGGACGAATGGATGGAGAAACACCCAGGGTACGACATGAAGAAGGAAAAATACATCAGGAGCCCAGAACTGATAAAGAAATTGGAGTCTAGCGAGGCATACAGGAAGGCATACATAGACATAAAGAGGTTCTGGTAAACCCTATAACCCCAACTCCTCAAATATCATGTTCAATCTCTCGTTCACCTCTGCCAATGGCAAGATTTTGAGTTCATACCCTAAATCCTTATAGGCTTGGAAAACTAGTTCTTCTGCCCTTTTGGCCTCCTCCTCACCGTTCTCTACCCTAAACCCTTCATCGTCAAATGGGAACCTTTCAAAAAAGAAGACAACATCGTATCTATCCCTACCAAGTTCTATGAATTCTCTAGGTGGCTCGTACCCCCAGAACCTAGTGTACCCAACAGAGTCGGGTATGCCCCTGTCCAGGAATATAACCCGCTCATCTTTGTACTTTTCAAAGTACTCCTTCTCCCGCCTGACCTGCAATTTAACTATTTCCCATTGGAATGCTAGTGGATCATCTGGTTTCTTACCTGACCGTATCACCTCTTCTGCTGACTCGGGTATGACAACAAAACCCAGGTGTCTAAGGTGTCTAGCGGCCGTTGTTTTACCTGCTCTTGGCCCCCCAGTGAGAACAACCTTTAACATATCCACCCCCCACGCTGTTTACACTGACCAAGAATTTAAGAATTACTGTGCGAAGTTCCCACTCAGTTAGAGTATCTAAATAAGTAGGTGCTGTGGTACTGCACAGAGGGAAATAATTTAAAAACATTTCCTCTATGGGAAACCAATTTTAATTAAACCCCAAATTAGCAATAGAGTTAGGGACTAGGGCAGACACATAAATACTTTTTAACCCCGTCTCATCTAATTCTTACAATGAAGTTTGAAGAGTTTGAAAGGGGCCTAATGAAGCCACTTGATAAAAGGACAGAAAAGGACAGGGAATGGAACAAGATATGGCAAAAGGTATTTGACCACTACACTCTCCACAACCTATTTAGGGTCATGCTAAAATCAAACCTAGAAGGACTAGAAGGCGTGGTAAACCTAGGGAAGGAGGCCGTCGTGTTCAAGGCAGTGACTAGAGACGGGAAACCAAGGGCAGTAAAGGTTTACAGAGTAGAGACATCAAACTTCAAGAGAATGCATGACTACGTAAAGGGCGACCCTAGGTTCCAGAACGTGCCCAAAAACAAGCGGAAACTGGTAGAGACCTGGTGTCAGAAGGAATACAAGAACCTATTAATTGCGAAGAAGGCAAGAGCACACGTCCCAAAGCCCCACGCCTCTTCTGGAAATGTGCTAGTTATGGACTTCATAGGCGGAAAATTCGGCGCTCCTCTCATAAAAGACGCAGAGATTGATGATCCAGAGCAGGCATTTTGGCAGATTGCTGAAGACATGAAGAGGATGTACAGGAACGAACTAGTTCACTCGGACCTAAGCGAGTTCAACATACTCTATTGGAAGAAGAGACCTTGGATCATAGACTTCGCCCAGGGGATGCTCTTAAAACACCCCAAAGCAGAGGAATTCCTGGAAAGAGATTGTTCAAACGTGGTAAAATTCTTTAGAAAATTTGGTGTAAAGGCAACCAAAGAAGAATTATGCAAGTTTATATCCAGTTAATTTTTTATAAACATAACAACTAAATGATTTTAGATAAACATGAAAAATGGGATAAGTGCAATTGTGTCTGTTGTGGTTCTAGTAGCAGTAACCATGATAGTGGGAGTAGGTGTATATTTTTGGCTACAGAATCTCGGAGGCAACCAAAGCAATCAAAACTTGGAGTTATCCAGTATTTCAGTTGATTCAATAGGCGATAATCAGGTAATACTAGAAAATCTAGGACCCAACCCAATAAGCACTCAATCACTTGGCGCATCAGGAGCAAGTTTATCATGTCCATCTACAACCATCAAACCAGGAGAGCACGTAGTGTGTACAATACATGGAAATGGCTCTCTTGTAATATATGGAAAAAATATACAGCCCACAACAGTAGTTATCGGAAAAAGTTCAAAACCTAAACCGCCTTCACAACCAAGCCAAGGAGCCGGACCTGAAATACTTAGTAT
>JALWQZ010000002.1 GCA_027077895.1 Microcaldota archaeon
ACACAACAATGACAAAGTTGAATGATACGTACGCTTATGCAGAGGGTACACTCCCAGATGGTCACCATACCGCAAATATATATTGTAACGACACGGTTGGAAATGTTGGGAGTGCAAGTGTAGAATTTAGCATAGACACAACTGGACCTGTAATTACATTTGTCCCACCAACGCCTGCAGATAACGCAGGTCTAAGCCAAAACTGGACATACATAAATGTGACCATGGACGAAGACGCAAGTACCGCCATACTACACTGGGAAGACTCAAACGGTGCAATATCAAACTACACGATGCAAGAGACCAATCCAAAGAACTGGAACTACAACATGACTAACATCCCAGATGGCGTATATTACTACTGGGTAACAGCAAACGACACACTAAACAACTGGGGCCAGTCCGAAACTAGGAAAGTGATCATTTCCGTAAATGCCCCAGCGATTACAATATGGTCTCCTCAAAACAAGACATACAACACAACTAATGTGCTAGACTTAAACGTTTCAGTAAGTAAACCTGTTGTGAAATGGTGGATGGAACTAAACGGAGAGAATTATTCGTTCACACCAAACACCACAATCGCAGCAAAACTGGGATACAATCAACTAACAGTATTTGCAATGGATGCAGCAAACAAAACAGGAAACTCAACAGTAGACTTCACAGTAAACACAACATCATGGGCTGACGAATTTGACACCAACGTAGGAGTTAGTCAAAGTGAAAACATATCAGCAGACACAGGATCAGCAAAATTAAAATTCTGCTGGCCTGAGCTAACGACCGGATGCTGGCCATACAGAAAACCAATAACCATAACGCCTAGTGAGAACCTAACAAACTTCCAGGTAAAGTTAGTGCTAAACCTATCCACAGCATACAACGAAGGAAAGATAAACTCCGACTGCTCAGACTTAAGATTCACATGGTATAACTCAACATCAGGATCATATGAGAAAGTGCCGTACTGGGTGCAGACGTGCAACGTAACAGGGGACACTGTAGTCTGGATAAAACCACCGGTCTTAGAAACAACTGGAACCACAGTATACATGTACTACGGAAACCCCGATGCTGCCAGTGAGAGCAATGGAACTGCAACATTTGAATTCTTTGACGAAATGAACAATCTAAACCAGTGGACCGTAAGTAACTGGGTGGACGAAGATGGGATAGCAAGAGCAAACGCTAGTAACTCTTACATAACCGCGGACTATACAACATCGAGCGAATACACAATACATATGAGAGTAAAGGGTGAAAGGTCAAGTACTGGGGCATCAGGATTCCTAGACTTTGGAGATAACAATGACAAGAGACTAAAGTTGTATCTGTACCCATATGACGGAAAAATAAGCCTGTACAACGGGACATACAATGATTACTCAATAGATTCATCCTCATGGCATAACTATACAATAATCGCTGACTTCGTTGATAACAAGTATGAAGTTTACATAGACAGAGGAACTAGCCCAGCAATATCAATAACAGGAGCAGCAACAGGGACAGTTGGTCAACCTCAGTTCTACGCATACAACGCAAATGGTACATATGTTGACTGGATATTCATAACAAAGTATGCTACACCACCAACCGTATCAGTAGGTAATGAACAAATGCCAACAACATCTGGATGGTTAAAATCAATCCAAATCGCTCCAGGAAAGGTTGTATGGGAAAAATTCTTCGCCAATTCAAGTGTGCCGAGCGGGGCAACATTAACTTTCAGAATATTGAACTCAACAGGTGGAAACGTATGTGGTGACATAACACCATCAGAGGCATCGTCCGGATTCAGCCTATGCAGCGAAGCACAAAAGTACACCAATCTAACACTCTATGCATACATGTCAACAACATCTGGTGGAGTAACTCCAAGGGTATACAACTGGAGCATAAGTTGGGAGCCAATAACCAACGACCTTGCAGTAAACCAGATTGTCTTCAATACAAGTTCACCAGTGGAATCAAATCCTGTTTTGGTAAGCGCCAACATAAGCAACTCTGGGAACACAAATCTAACAAACGTGACTGTTGAATTTGATATATACAGGTACAATGGTAGTGAATGGATACTGAAGGATAACAAAAATATAAGCGTAAATGTTTCTAGCAACGGATGGACGTGGGCAAACTACACCTGGACCGCAGAGCCTGGCACATGGAATTTCACAGTAACTGTAGATCCAGAGAACAACATAACTGAAACAAACGAGTCTAACAACGTTAATTCCACGACATACAATGTATCAAGTTGGCAGATCATGTACGGAAAGGTGAATGGTTGGATATCAATAGGAGACGCATCAGGCCACAACTTTACAACATGGATACCAACAAACACTTCTGGTAACCTATACTTCGCAGACATTGATGCCAATTACAATATGGATGACCTGAGACCACTAAATGGGACAGGCGACCTAGAAAAAGCAGACCAGGCACTGAACATGACAGGCTCATTCGATTCAATAGAAAACTTGTATGACACAAACCACGACGGGATACCTGACAACACTGCATGCTTCCAGATAGGTACAAGAAATGTATGTGGAGTGCCTATTGTCAACAGCACTAGAAACAACAATGGAAACTTTGTAACTGGTATACTATGGGACGATGATAATGGTGCAACGTCATATGATGGAAGTCAGCCTCTAGTTTTCATAACAAAGATAAACCAGAATAAAACTGGGACTTACGGAACATATGACTACGAGGTTAGAGTGCCATCTGCACTCAAGAACCAAGTGGGAACTAGAAGCCAGATAAGCATATACCTAGAAATAAAATAGGGGGTTGATGGGTGTTGAATCAGTACCTCTTTGAGTACCTATTAAACCCGTAACCAAACTCCTTCTCTGACACGTTGTTGCCTGTGTTAACCTCAAAGTCCTCGTCTGAATCTTCCAGTTTACCGTATCTTCCAACGTTCAGCCTGAGAGAACTCTTAAACAAAGATGTGTATCCATTCTCTAACTTGTAGGACTTCCCCTCTTCAACAGCATCAATCTTGTCATCCCACAGGGTCAAGATTACTGTTCCCGTCGTGTCGCCAACTAGAACATCCGAGACTTTGTGTGTTGAACCATCTAACTTGGACGTGACCTCCCTAGGCTCGCCCTTACTAACGACCTTAAAAACTAGGTCTATTCCCTTTTCTCTGGGTTTCAAATTTTCAATTTCTGTCATATAAATCACCTTTTCGATTGCACGTGAGAACTAGTCGAGAAATAGGCTAATCTCACGAACACTAATGTATAAGTTCCTAGGTATATAATACTTTGCATGATAGCGTAAAAAGACGAAGGTACCAACCATTAAGGTTTAAAAACAATCCTGACAAAAACTAAAACGCTGCCTCGGTAGCTCAGCTGGTTAGAGCGGTCGCCTTGTAAGCGACAGGTCGGGGGTTCGAATCCCCCCCGGGGCTCCTTTTTTAAACTCGGCCACATACAAATTTATCATGAAACTCAAGGTTATTGGGCTCCTAGCGCTAGTTTTACTCGCTATATTCCTAGTCGGATGTACCGGGAATCAAAGGGTAATCCAGGATGCATCCGGAGGCCACAATGCTCTTCTTGTCATTGCACCACAAAACTTCAGAGACGAGGAGTATTTCTACACGATGGAAGCCTTGGAAGACGCAGGAATACACGTCGATACTGCCAGCAAAACACCTGGTGTAAAGAGAGGAATGTTAGGTGGCCACGCACTAGCAAATCTAGGACTTTCCAACGTTGATATACAAAAGTACGACGCAATCGTCTTCATAGGCGGCTCAGGCGTTCCAGTGTATTACCATGACAAGCAAGCACTAGAACTAGCAAAGGAAGCCTACCAGCAAGGTAAGATTGTAGGAGCCATATGCCTAGCGCCTGGAATCCTGGCCTACGCTGGGATACTAAAAAACAAAACTGCAACCATATGGGACAACGGGAGTGGACGGTTCATACAAATATTAAAATCAAACGGCGCAAGATACGTAAAAAAGAATGTGGTGGTTGACGGAAGGATAGTCACTGCAAACGGCACACAGGCGGCAAGGGAATTTGGGGATACAATTGCAAGGATGATTCTAGAAAACATGACCCAGAAGGTTTAAAAACATATTAAACTAAATTATAAACGCCCCGCCCTAGCTCAGCCTGGTAGAGCGGTCGGCTGTAGTGGGTCAGGGGCTTTAAGCCTCCCGACCGCAGCTACCGACTGGTCCCCGGTTCGAATCCGGGGGGCGGGACTTTTTTTAACTATAAACGCCTAACTCTATTATGAAATCCGTTGACGAGATCATAAGCATATACAGACATGCAGACGATTACCACAGATACCTAGTGTCAAACAAGAAAAGATTGGAAAAAAATGAGAAAGGTATTTTCTACAAACAAGAAATACTTCGGGAAGAGCGTACTAGACATAGGTGCAGGCGGCGGTCTCCTAGGGATAGCAATAAAGGACAGAATCAAAAATTATCTCGGGATAGACATAAACCCAGACGTTGTCAAAGCAGCAAGGCCAGCCCTAGAAAAGGAAAGCCTAGACCTAATTCTAGGCGACGTAAGAGAGATAAAGATAACAGGCAAGTACGACACCGTCGTCATGATAGGAAATGTTCTAGGACACCTCACAGTTGACCAGTTCGTGGAAGCACTGACGAACATACAATCAGCAGTAGAACGCAAAGCCCACTTCATCATAGAGTATCGTGACTGGATAGGGATGTGCTACAACAAAGAGTGGATCACAATATACAAATCAAAGGACGGGATCACAGTCACAGAGGGCATAAATACAGAGACTGGAGAAGTTGAAATCACAAAGATAGAGTACACCAACAGGAAACCAATCAAGTACACTCACACCATATGGGCACCATTCATACTAGAGACAATAATGAAAACCTTCGGTTGGAGACTGGTAAAAAGAACAAGAGAGCCAGCCTGGGGCGGCTGGTTTGACATCTACGAGAGAACAAACAAATAAATACAAAACATAACTTAAATGGGTCATGGGACTGAACCTGGAAATCCTAAAGGCAATCACCAAGTACGCTGGGAAAAACGCACTCCTAGATTGGACAATGGTAATTCTAGCCAACTCATACGCAGTTCTTGGACCACTATACCTCCTGTATCTATGGTTCAGAAGCAGGGAAGAAAAAAGGGCAGCACTACTGATAACCACTGGGATAGCTCTCTCCCTGGCAATATCCGCCATAATATCCTCTTTTTATTACCATCCTAGGCCGTTCGTTGCAGGCGTGGCGAAGGCATTATTTTACCACCCACCAGACACATCATTCCCAAGCGACGGCGCCACCACAGTCTTCGCTCTAGCATTCATGGTTCTATTCATACGGTGGTACAGATCCGGAACAATCCTATTTGTGTACGCAAGTCTAGTCGGGCTCGCTAGAATCTTCTGCGGAGTCCACTGGCCCCTAGACATACTAGGTGGTGCAACCGTCGGATTCGTCGGGAGTTACATAACCTTCCTATTCAGAGAAAAACTGAACACATACTACGACAAGATCATAGATTGGTACATCGCCGTAAGAAACCGCACAAACCACAAAGGATAACATTATTAATAACTAATTCTTTACTAGGAACATGGCGCCAATTACCACTGTCAGTAGCGTTAAGGCTACGAACAACATCATTGTGTCCAACATCAGTCACATAAACCTAGTCCTATCTAAAGTACCGTGGATAGAAGTCGTGTACACATTGATAACCATCATCATCGCCCTAATGGCAACAAAGTTCCTGTACACGCTAATAAAACGCACACTAGAAAAACTAGCAAAGGAGACAAAAACAAGACTGGACGATATACTAGTAAGAGAACTAGAACTTCCTATCCACATATACGTGCTGATATTCACATTCTGGGCGGCATTGACCATATACCCAGGGATGCAAAAATACCTGGCATCATTCAACAGAATAAATATCTCGCTGGTCATCCTAAACACAGCATACTTCATAACGAAACTTGTCAAGGGCCTGGAGGAGTGGTACACAACAAGCAAAAGGTTCGCAAGATACACCCACAACTACCTTATAGTCGCTAGGAAGTTGATAAACGCCACCATATACATAATAGCAATAATCATAGTCCTAGCAGAAATGGGAATTGAAATCTCTCCACTGGTGGCCTCCCTAGGCATCGGCGGTTTGGCTGTCGCTCTAGCATTCCAAGACACATTGGCAAACTACTTCTCCGGGATATATGTGTCAACAGACAAGGATCTAAACATTGGTGACTACATAGAGATACCAAACAAGGCTAAAGGGTGGATAGAAGAGATAGGTTGGAGGTCATCAAAGATAAAAACCTGGGACGGGAACCTAATTCTAATCCCAAACAAACTCCTAGCAGAATCGCTCATAATAAACTACTCAAAACCGAAGGAGCCAATAACGATTCCATTAGAGGTTGCAGTCAGTTACAATACAAAATCAGACAAGGTCATAAAGACACTTGAGAGCATAATAAAATCAATCAAAAAGAATCACCCAGATCTGTTAACAGATAAGGAACCAACCATCAGGATAGATAGATTCGATGACTCAAATATTATATATAAGGTCTTCGTAGAGGTGAAAGACAGGGACAGTAAATACAAATTCATGGGCGTTTTCAACAAAGCGGTAGCAGAAGCGTATGAAAAAGGCAAACTGTCTGTGGACTATCCTGTGGTAAAACTTATGAAGTGAGGTGATAACCGTGTTGGATATAGACGACCCAGATAAATTTAAAGATACTAAAATCGATGAGGTCCTGTCGGTTCTAGAAACCTCAAAAGACGGACTATCAACAAAGGAAGCAAAAAGAAGATTGGAAAAGTTCGGGGAGAACAAGATAGAAGAGAAGGAACTCCCTGAATGGAAAAAGTTCCTAAAACACTTCTGGGGACCAATTCCATGGATGATTGAAATCGCTGCAATACTCTCTGCTTTCTTGCACAAATGGGAAGATTTCTCTGTAATCATGTTGATGCTCATCATAAACGTCGGTGTAGACTACTGGCAGGAAAGAAAGGCAGGGTCAGCAATAAAGGCATTGAAAAAGAGGTTGGAGGTAAAGGCCAAAGTCTTAAGAGATGGCAAATGGGTTGAGATACCTGCTAGTCAGTTAGTGCCCGGAGATATAGTGAGAGTTAGAATAGGTGACATGATCCCTGCTGATCTAAAACTCATAGATGGGGATTATGTTCTAGTAGACCAGTCCGCATTAACTGGGGAATCACTACCTGTGACAAAGCACGCTGGTGACCTAGCATATACAGGCACCATTGTCAAAAAGGGAGGCATGACAGGTGTTGTAATTGCGACAGGATTTAACACAAAATTCGGGAAGAACGCGGCATTGGTCACAAAGGCAGAAATGCAAAAGGTTGGGCACCTACAGCAGATGGTCGTTAGAATAACAGACTACCTGATCATACTGACACTGGTACTTGCGGCAATAATAATGATTGTTGCACTATATCGGGGGCAGAATATACTTGAATTTACCAGGTTCGCTCTAGTTCTAGTGGTGGCGTCTATACCCGTCGCCCTGCCAGCCGTGTTATCGGTTACAATGGCAATAGGTGCGATGGATCTAGCAAGAAAAAATGCAATAGTAAAACACTTAAAGGCCATACAGGAATTAGCAAGTGTCGACACATTGTGTGTAGATAAGACCGGAACACTAACAAAGAATCAACTGGTCATATCCAATCCCATAACATATGGAAAATTTAAACCAAAGGATGTCGTGTATTATGCTCTCCTTGCCTCACGCATAGAAGACAAGGATCCGCTTGAACTCACAATATACAAATCCGCAGAGAAGTTTGGCCTGAAAAATGTGTACAAGAACGTGAAACTACTCTCATTTGTTCCGTTTGACCCAAAAATAAAGAGGTCAGAAGCAAAGGTAAAGGTTGGTAGGAAAACAATTGAGGTAATAAAAGGCGCGCCTCAAGTCATCGTGGGCATAACGAATCTAAAAGGGAAAGAGAAAGAAAAGGTGGAGAACGATATTTACAACCTAGCAACTAGAGGCTACAGAACAATAGGTGTTGCTGTTAAACTAAAAGACAAGTGGGAACTAGTTGGATTAATACCCATGTATGACCCACCAAGAGAGGACGCCAAGGAAACAATAGACCACCTAAAGAATATGGGCGTAACTGTGAAGATGGTGACAGGAGATAACAAAGCAATCGCAAAGGAAATCGCCAAGATACTTGGTATAGGTGAGAATATACTAACACCGAAGGAGATGACAGGTGAAGACCAAGAGGAACTCATACTGCTAGCCAAGATATTATCAAAAGAGATATACAAGAAGTTAAAGAAGAAGACGACAGACGAGGATGCCGAAGAATTTGCAAGAAAGATAACTCAGGAAATTGTGAAGGAGTTTGAGAACTTGCATATACCAAAGGGAACTGTGAAGAAGCACGAAGCAGAAATTGCCGAGTTAGTCGAGGATGCAGACGGTTTTGCAGAAGTCTATCCTGAACACAAGTATCTAATCGTCAACAGTCTACAGAAAAAAGATCATATCGTGGCAATGACTGGGGATGGTGTAAACGATGCCCCAGCGCTCAAAAAAGCAGATTGTGGGATTGCGGTGGATAAAGCCACAGATGCCGCTAGGATGGCAGCGGACATAGTGCTCATGGCGCCTGGAATAAATGTCATCGCAGATGCAGTGACAGAAGCCAGACAGATATTCAAGAGAATGAATGCCTATGTCATATACAGGATATCAGAAACAATCAGAGTTATGTTCTTCATGACTCTAGCAATAGTATTCTTAAACACATATCCAATTACTGCAATAATGATAGTGTTACTAGCGTTACTGAATGACATACCAATACTTACGATTGCATATGATAACGCAGAGCCTTCCGGCCACGCTGAGAGATGGGAAACACATGCAATAGTCATAATGTCCACTGTTTTGGGTCTCACAGGTGTGGTGTCAACGTTCCTACTATACTACCTAGCCAAGGTTTATTTCCATTTACCAGAAGGTGTTGTGTCAACGTTGATGTTCCTAAAACTAGCAGTAGCAGGACACTTTACATTGTACCTCGCTAGGCACTCAAAGCCATTCTGGGCAAAGCCATGGCCTTCCAAGACTCTACTGATAGCGTCAGAATCAACCAAGGTACTGGCAACTCTATTCGCGGTATACGGTATCCTAGTGCCTGCAATAGGGTGGACACTGTCATTAATAGCATGGGGTTACGCATTCGTCTGGTTCCTAATACTGGACGGTGTAAAGGTGTTCACGTACCGTGTTATGAAGAGGCACAATATCGCGTACGTAAGTGACTGAGGTGATTATATGTATGGAGGTTATTCATATATTGATAAAAAGTATAAACCAGGAAAGGATGATTTCATAGTCCTTTTCTGGATGGATGGTCACGCAAAGATCGAAAAACTAGCAGAAGCAGTGGCTAGTGAATCCAGCGTTGGCACCTGGACAAAGATAAAAACAATGAACGCAAAGGTCTTCAGAGAGTACAGGGCGAGGATATTCAAGATAATCAAAGTAACCGAAAACTCTGGTTTTGTTTACATGGCATACCCATGGCAGCACTTTGACCAGAAGAATGTCTTGCAATTCTACGCAGGCGTCCTAGGAAATCTATTTGGCTTGAAGGAGTTGGAGGATTGCTACGTCCTGGACGTAAAACTCCCTGAGAAATACCAAAAGCAATTTTCTGGTCCAGGATTCGGAATGGAAGGAATCAGAAAGTACGTTGGAACAAAGAAAAACAGGAGACCACACGTTGGAACAATAGTCAAACCAAAGGTGGGACTGACTCCAAAGGAATTCTCAGAGGTCGCCTACAAGGCATGGTCTGGTGGTTTAGACCTAGTCAAGGACGACGAAAACCTAGTCGACCAAAAATTCTGCCCATGGAAGAAGAGATTCGATCTAGTCAGCAAAGCACTTGACAAAGCAGAACAGGAGACAGGTGAAAAGAAACTCTATGCAACTAACATAACTGATTCCAGTATTGATAGAATGATTGAAAGACTAGAGTATGTGAAGGATTCTGGGATGAAGATGATAATGCTTGATGTTTACATCCTAGGTATCCCAGCATTGATGGAGATGGTCAATGAAGCAAAAAAAGCCAAGTTATTCATACACGCACATAGAGCAGGATACGCTGCGCACCACAGAGGAAACTTCGGGGTAAACTTCGCAATATACGAGAGATTCTGGAGGATGATAGGTGTTGACCAATTGCACATAGGAACAGGAGTAGGTAAGATGGAAGGGGGAACCCTGTGGATAAACCATCTGCACAAACTGGCACAAGATTATGAAATCCCAGAAAAATTCTACTTAGGAAGCCTAGGCCAAACATGGATAAAAACCATAAAACCATTGTTTGCTGTGGCAAGTGGCGGGATGGACCCGGGTAGAGTGGACGCGGCCGTTGCTCTCCACGGAAAGGATGTTATAATACAAGCAGGTGGGGGTGTGCACGGGCACCCAGGTGGGACCATGGCCGGAGCAAGAGCACTGAGGCAGGCAGCAGATGCAGTCGTAGAGGGAATCCCAGCACCAGAATACGCTAAGACTCACAAAGAACTAGCCCAAGCACTAAAACACTGGGGTTACATAAAGCCCAAGCAGATAAAGGACAAACTAGCATTTGAAAAGAAGAAAAGGTCATTCCTAACAAAAACAGTGAAAAACAGAGGTATGGCAGGAATACGGTCTATCTGGGAGTTATAACCCCAATATTTTTAAACCCCTCCTATTATAACTAACTCGCATTGCCCCGGTAGTCTAGTGGTCTAGGATGCGGGCCTGTCGAGCCCGCGGCCCGGGTTCGAATCCCGGCCGGGGCGCTTAACTAAAACATTTATAAATCCCTAGTACCAAAATACACCCATCATATTGACGCTCTGCAAAGAGCGACTCCCCTAGCCTAGCGGGCAACCAACGAGTCCCGCCTGAGGGAGATGGAGTGGAAGGTTAGGTTTATAAATACCTGACCATAAAAACTAGGCATACCGCGTGAAATCCCACGTGGTTCCAGCAGTTCCCCTTCTGCTCCTGCTCCAAGGTTGGGGGTTAGCACTAGCTGACCGTAGGTGATAAAATGAGTAAGATGACAAAACCTAGGGCTGGATCACTGGCGTTTTCCCCTAGAGTCAGGGCTAGAAGAATTTATCCTAGGATAACATCCTGGCCAGAATCCACCGAGACAAAGCCCCTAGCCTTCGCCGGATACAAGGCAGGCATGACCCACATCATCGCCGTTGACAAATACAAAAACTCGCCAACGTATGAACAGAAGGTTTCTATTCCAGTAACAATCGTTGAGGTCCCACCCATAACTGTCTTTGGTGTAAGAGCGTACGCAAAAACACCATATGGGAGAAAGGTATTAACCGAGGTATGGGCAGACAATCTAGACAATAACCTCAAAAGAAGAGTAAAAACCCCAAAATCAAAGAAATCCGATTTCTCTGTTCTTGAAAACATTATAGACCAAATATCCGAGATCCGCCTTCTCGTGCACACAAATCCACCATTCAAGAAGACACCAGAGGTATTTGAGATAAAAGTAGGCGGAGATCCTAAATCTGCACTTGAGTACGCAAAGGAAAAACTAGGAAAACAAATAACAATAAACGACGTATTCAAGGAAGGAGATTATGTTGACGCAATCGCGGTAACCAAGGGGAAGGGAATCCAAGGACCTGTTTACAGATGGGGTATAAAAATACAATATAGAAAAGCACACGGATTCAGAAGGCACGTTGGTGCTCTAGGGCCGTGGCATCCGACAAAGACAATGTGGAGGATACCACAGGCAGGACAAACAGGATTCCATGTAAGAACGGAAATCAACAAGAGGATCATAAAAATAGGGAACAACGGCTCAGATGTGAATCCGATTGGTGGAATACCCCACTACGGGCTGGTAAAGGGCTCGTATATACTGGTAAAGGGATCACTACCTGGACCAAAGAAGAGGTTAATCATATTCAGGCAAGCATTGAGACCACCTAAAGTACAGGGGGTATTACCTGAACTGATAAAGATCTCCCAGGAATCTCAACAAGGAACTAGGGTGAAGGCCATATGAAAGCAAAGGTATACACTCCAACGGGAGCAGCCAAAGGGGAAATTGAACTCCCCAACGTATTCAGTGCACCTTACAGGCCAGACATCATAAGAAGGGTGTTCACAATCATACAAAGCCACAAGTTCCAGCCAAAGGGTGTTTATTATCTAGCAGGGAAGGACACATCCGCAGAGTACATAGGTAGAAGGGACGCATTCAGGTCTGGGATAAACAGGGGGAATTCTAGACTACCTAGGACGAAGCCAGGTGGTGGAGGCCTAGGTGATGTAGCAAGAGTACCTCATGCCAAAGGTGGTTTTAGAGCACATCCACCTAAAGTTGAGAAAAATCTGTACAAGCAAGTTAACAAGAAGGAAAAAATCCTCGCATTAAGGTCTGCAATTGCTGCAAGTGCAAATCCATTCATTGTAAAAAGAAGGGGGCACAAAATACCCGAAGGTATTGAATTGCCGATTGTCGTTGATGATGGTGTTCAGGATCTCAAGAAAACAAAGGATATCGTGAAACTACTTGAGCAACTAGGACTAAAGGACGAACTAGAGAGAGCAAAGGAGAAGAAGATAAGAGCAGGCAAGGGAAAGATGAGAGGGAGGAAATACAAAAAGAAAACATCAATCCTATTTGTTGTAAACAACGTGAAATTCGCAAAGGTTGTTGAGAACATACCTGGAGTTGATGCAGTCTTGGTAAAAGATCTAAGCGTGAAAGACCTTGCTCCAGGAGGAGAAGCAGGAAGACTGACTGTATGGACAGAGTCTGCAATAAAAGCGTTAGGTGAGTAGAATGGGAGTTATACTACATCCGTTGATGACCGAAAAGGCCGTGCAGATGATTGAAACAGAGAACAAAATAACATTTATCGTAAAGAAGAACGCAACAAAACCAGAGATAAAATCAGAAATAGAAAGCATGTATGGTGTGAAGGTTGATAAGGTAACAACCATGATAGACAGAAAAGGTAGGAAAAAGGCGTATGTGACCCTTAACAAGAAGAATCCAGCGTCTGAACTTGCCACAAAATTGAATATGATATGAGGGATGCCATATGGGTAAACCATTAATTCATCAAAGAAGAGGTAAAGGATCACCAGCATTCAAGGCACCTAGTCACAGATTCAAGACTAGGGCAAGATATGCTCAATTTAACGAAACAGTTTATGGAGAAGTTGTTGATTTCATAGATGATCCATCAAAGCATACATTGGTAATGAAGATAAGATGGGACAATGGAACAGTATCAGAATACCTTGCCCCAGAGGGGATAGGAGTAGGTGATAGAATAGCACAGGGAACAGATGCAGGCATTGCAATCGGAAATATACTACCCCTATCAGCAATACCAGAAGGTGTACCTATATTCAATATTGAAGGAAGACCAGGGAATGGAGGCTCACTAGTTAGATCAAGCGGTGCAACAAGTTACATCGTGTCAAAAGACAAGAAACAAGCGCTAATCAAGATGCCATCAGGAAAAACAAAAACTGTGAAACTGAATTCGCTGGCAACAATAGGTGTTGCATCAGGGGGTGGAAGGCCCGAAAAACCACTTGTAAAGGCAGGAAATGCCTACTACAAGAATAAGGCAAGAAATCACTGGTGGCCAAGAGTCAGAGGAATCGCAATGAATCCTGTTGATCACCCATTCGGTGGGAAAGAGCACCACCCAGGTAAATCAACAACAACAAAGAGGACTGCGCCTCCTGGAAGAAAGGTCGGTCACATCGCTGCTAGGAGGACAGGTAGGAGAAAGAGGTGATTTTGTTGGCAAAGATATTCAAATATCGTGGGTACACACTTGAGGAGTTAAGAGCCATGGAGGAAGAAGACCTAGACAAACTTGCAAACCTCCTCCCCGCACCTGCTAGGAGAAAAATAAAGAGAGGGTTCACAAAGGAGGATAGGATACTCCTCAAGAAACTAAAACAAAAGCCCGATAAGATCATAAGAACCCACGATAGAGATATGATAATACTCCCGAGTATGGTAAATAGAAAAATTGCTATCCATAATGGAAAAGAGTTTGTGTATGTTGACATAAAGCCAGAGATGATTGGACACAGGCTCGGAGAATATGCACCAACCAGGAAGGAGGTTAAACACTCTGGTCCAGGTGTGGGTGCTACAAGATCAACTAAATTCGTATCTGCTAAGTGAAGGTGAGATAGATGGCATACTCTATGCAAGTGAACGATGAAAAAATTGCAAAAGCGTGCATGAAGGACATTGACCTATCATACAAGAAGGCAGCGGTAGTCATGGATGCAATAAGGGGAATGCCCCTACTTAAAGCAGAGGAATATTTAGAAGAGGTTATTGAGAAAAAAAGACCAATACCATTCAAAAAGTACAACACAGGAGTAGGACATAAACCTGGGGGTGTTATAGGTAAGTATCCAGTAAAGGCAGCCCAAATGATACTAAAACTCCTAAGGAATGTTGAAAACAACGCAGAGAATAAAGGCCTAGATAAAGAAAAATTGGTCATAATCCACGCAAAGGCAGATAAGGGAGCAGTGCTTAAGAGGAGGGCTCCAAGAGGCAGATGGAGATACAACAATCTTGTACTTGCTCACATAGAAGTAATAGTGAGGGAGGTCTGAGCCTTGATAGAGAGAAAATTTGTAGATTATGGGAAAACAAAGGTCATGCTGGATAGATACCTCAAGGATAGGTTAAGTAGAGCAGGATACGCAGGTGTTGACATACAAAAGACACCACTAGTGACGAGGATAATAATAAAGGTTGAGAGACCTGGGCTAGTGATTGGAAGAAAGGGTAGATCAATAAAGGAACTTACAGATGATATAGAAGAAAAATTTGGTCTGCAAAACGTCCAGATAAAGGTGGAGGAGATTTCTGTTCCAGAATTGGATGCAGTTGTTATGGCAAATAGGATTGCAAGATCACTTGAAAAGGGTTTACATTTTAGAAAAGTCATGAATTGGGCAGCAGACAGGATTATGAAAGCAGGCGCCCTAGGATGTGAAATCGTGATAAGTGGTAAATTGGTGGGAAAAGGTGGCATGGCAAGAAGAGAGAGGGTCGCAGTAGGATATCTAAAGAAAGCGGGGGAACCAGCAAAGCAAGTTAGAGTCGCTCATGCTCAAGCACTTAAGAAGGCCGGGATTATAGGTGTCACTGTGAGGATCGCTCCTCCAGACATGGAGTTACCTGAAAAGAAGGGTATATCAGAGCAACTGAAGGTAATAGGTGGTGAGAATGGCAATAATGAAAATGAAGGAACTCAGAGCGCTTAGTGTCCCTGAACTAGAGGACAAGATGAAGGAGTTAGAATCAGAGTTAAGGCTAGAGATGGGGGCAGTGGCAAGTGGTGTGACACCGAAGAATCCAGGCAGGATAAGAGAAATAAAAAGAACAATTGCCAGGATAAAAACAATAATAAATGAAAGAGAGAAGGAGGTTTAGAATGAAAATTGGGGGTTTACCCGAAGAACTATTCGAAGAGCTCGATAAGAGCACAACCCATGTCAAGGTTACAACAGAAAGGCGAAAGTTTGGAAAGTTTGTGACGATAGTTGAACTATCTGACAAGGGCAATAACATAGACCGCATCGCAAAAGAATTAAAGAAAAAACTTGCATGTGGAGGAGCGGTTAAGGAGAACCGGATTGAACTTCAAGGAAATCACCTTGACAAGATAAAAAAAGTGTTGGTACAGATGGGATATGCAGAAGATCAAATTGAATTACCATGATATGATGGATATTGCCCGCGGCATTATAGGCCGTGAGGCAGAGGTTATAAACTCAAATAACAGATCCCTCGTGGGGATCAAAGGAAGAATCATTGATGAAACCCTAAAAACCATTGTGATACTCACAAAAAACGGGAAAAAAGTGATACCTAAAAACGGTGTCGTACTGAAGGTGAATCTGCCTTCAGGATATGTCACCGTTGAGGGAAAGATGATAATGCAAAGACCTGAAGAAAGGATAAAGAAGTGGTGGAGAAAGATAAGGAAGGTGAAAAGGTATGCCAACAAAAACCAAAGAAGTTGAGTGCAACGACCCAAATTGCCCTATTCACGGGAATATAAAGATAAGGGGGAACATATTCAGGGCAAAGGTTGTCTCTGTTGGAAAAATGAATAGATCAGCAGTGGTTGAAAGAGAGTTCATAAAGAAAATAAAAAAGTATGAAAGACTTGCAAGAGAAAGATCAAGGATGACTGTTCATCTACCTGACTGCATAAACGTGAAACCTGGGGATATTGTGTTGGTTGGTGAAACGAGAAAGATAAGCAAGACAAAATCATTCGTCATATTTGATGTCGTAAAGAGAGCAGGTGAATGAAATGAAGGGTGTCGGCACACATGTAGTGAAAGCCTTGCACATTGGCTCTAGGCTCGTATGCGACGACAATACAGGGGCCAAGGAATTGGAGATAGTAGGAGTCGTTGGTTTCAAGAGTAAAAGAAGGGTGCTAGCAAGAGCTGGCGTTGGAGATATTGTTATATGTAGTGTCAAAAAGGGTAAACCAGACATAAGGAAAAAGGTTGTTAAAGCCGTGATTATACGACAAAAAAAGGAGTATAGGCGCCCTGATGGAACTAGAATCAAGTTTTCTGATAATGCTGCAGTAATCGTTGATGATAAAGGTATGCCAAAGGGGACTGAAATCAAAGGAATAGTGGCCAAGGAGGTAGCAGAAAGGTTCCCAAAGGTTGCGACATTGGCTAAGAACGTGCTATGATGGTGATGATGATGCAAAAGAAGGTTAGTTCAAAACCAAGAAAACAAAGGAAAGCACACTTTAACGCACCATTACATGTGAGACATAAGAAGATGTCTGCTCCACTGAGTAAAGATTTAAGGGATAAATACAAAAGAAGAAGTTTCCCTGTTAGGACAGGTGATACAGTAAGAGTAGTCAGGGGAGACTTCAAAGGAATAGAGGGCAAGGTCACTAGAGTAGATTCAAAGAAGTATAAGGTGTATATAGACAAAGTAAAGCGGAGAAAGGTAAACGGTGAAGAAGTGCTTATTCCTATTCACCCATCAAATGTTATAATAACAGATTTGGACCTCGAAGATGAAAAGAGGAGAATGAAACTATCTAAGAAGGTCAAAACTACTGAGTAAAGGGTGTTCACATGGCAAAAAAAGGTGGAAATAGGAAATTAAAAAGGCTCGCAGCGCCGAAAACATGGAAGATTGCAAGAAAGGAGTCGAAATGGATAATAAAGTCTAGTCCAGGCCCACACTCAATGGAAACTAGTGTTCCACTAGGTGTTATGCTCAGGGACATACTAAAGATCGCAAAGACGTCTAGGGAAGTTAGATACATACTAAAAAACGGGAAGATAAAGGTTGACGGTAGGATCAGGAAATCAATAAAATTCCCAGTGGGATTCATGGACGTAATAGCCATACCCACATTAGATAAGTACTACAGAGTAGTATACGACAACCTGGGAAGGCTAGACGCAGTTGAGATAGATAGGAACGAGGCGAGAAGAAAACTAGTCAAAGTCACCAGCAAAAACCTAGTCAGAGGAGGCAAAATACAACTTGGGTTCCACGACGGAAAGACGTTACTAACCGATGATAACACAATTAGGGTAGGGGATAGCCTATTGATATCTGTCCCAGAACAGAAGGTAGAGAAGATAGCGAAGTTGGATAAGGGTAATCTGTCGTACATAACAGGTGGACAGCACACTGGAGAAATTGCTGAGATAATTGACATAATAAAAGGAACAATCACTAGACCAACACAAGTACTGCTAAAGAAGGGGGATGAGCAATTCCTCACTAAGAAAGATTATGTTTTTGTTATCGGTGAGAAAGAGCCTCTAATACACATAGGGTGATAAGAGATGTCAAAAGCGAAAATAAAGATTACTAAGGTCACCATAAATATTGGTGTTGGAGAATCTGGAGAAAGGTTGGATAAAGCAGCGCAATTGATAGAAAAACTGACTGGTCAGAAGCCAGTTAGAACAAAATCAAAACACAGAATCCCAACATGGGGAATAAGGAAAAAGCAACCGATTGGTGTGAAAGTGACACTCAGAGGTCAAAAAGCAATGGACTTCTTAAAAATGGCATTAGAAGCCAAGGATAATACCTTAAAGGCAGAAAACTTTGATGATAACGGAAACTTTGCATTCGGAGTCCATGAATACATTGATCTGCCTGGAATAAAGTATGATCCAGATATTGGTTTATTTGGTTTTGATGTATGTGTAACTGTTGAAAAGGACGGGTACAGAGTCACAAAGAGAAAGAGACAAAAGAACAAAATCCCCGTTAGGCATAAGTTGACAAAAGAAGAGTCCATAAAATGGGCTCAGGAAAATTTGGGTGTAAAAATCACAGAGGGTGATTGAAAATGTCAAAGGATGAAGCAAAGAAGAAAAGAGAATTGCCAACATGTGAAATATGTGGCAGTCATAAGAGAGTCATAAGGAAGTACGGAATGAATATTTGTGGTAAGTGCTTCAGAGAAGTCGCAGAAAAGATAGGCTTCGAGAAACACGGTATCTGAGGTGATATAGGTGTTAACAGACCCAGTTGCAGACGCAATGCAGAGAATTAAAAATGCTGAGAAGGCAGGCAAAGGAGAGGTTACACTAAAACCAGCATCAAAACTACTTGGAAACATACTAAATGTGATGCAAAAAAGAGGTTACATAGGTGAATACGAGTTTATAGATGATGGAAGAGGAGGGGTATACAAGGTGAAACTCGTTGGCAAGATAAATGATTGCAAAGCAATAAAACCAAGATTCCCAGCAAAATACATGGAATTGGAGAATTGGGAGAAAAGATTCTTACCTGCTGCAGATATAGGTATCCTTATTATCTCAACTCCTCTAGGAGTTATGGATCAAGAAGAGGCAAAGAAAAGAAAGATTGGTGGAAGATTGCTAGCATATGTATATTGAGGGGATAGAAATGGTGCTTGCAGCTAAAATAGAAGAATATGTGGAGATACCTGATGGTGTTAATATTGACATTGATGGAATGAAGGTAAAGGTAAGTGGCCCGAAGGGAACGTTAGAAAGGGAGTTTAAAACCAAAGAAGAAATACACATAGACAAGGAGGAAGGTAAGATAAAGATATGGGCTCTATTTCCTAGAAGAAGAACAAAGGCAATGGTTGGAACAGTGAGGGCCCACATAAACAATATGATAACCGGTGTAACAAAGGGATACACATACAAATTAAGGATACATTATAGACACTTCCCAATGAACGTGAGTGTTGAGGGGGATAGGGTGGTTATAAAGAACTTCCTTGGGGAGAAATATCCTAGGTATGCTGAGATACTTGATGGTGTTAGCGTTAAGATAAAGGGTAAAGAGGAGATAGTTGTAGAGGGAATTGATAGAGAAAAGGTAGGACAGACTGCAGCAAACATAGAGCAAGCAACAATTGTCAGAAAGAGAGATCCGCGTGTTTTCGTTGATGGGATATACATAGTTGAGAAAGGTGTTGCCAATGAATGATAGGAAACTTCCCACGTTTCAAAAGCAGTATTCACATATGAAGAAAAGGGCACAAAAGAGTGGTTGGAGGAAGCCGAGGGGCATAGATAGTAAGCAGAGAAAGAACGTTAAAGCAAAGGGTGCACACCCTAGAATTGGATACTCGGCACCGTCAAAAAGTAGAGGACTACATCCCAGTGGATATGAAGAAGTGTACGTAAGGAATATGGATGATCTAATGAAAATAGATCCTGAAACACAGGCAGCAAGGCTCTCAGCCACATTAGGTAAGAAAAAGAGAGAGGAGATACTGGCCAAAGCAAATGAATTGAAGATAAGAGTATTGAACGGGTGAACAAAAATGGAACTCAAGAAAGTAAAAGAACTAACTGCTAGAACTTATGGCGTTGGAGTCTCTAGGGTCAAAATAAACGACCCTGAGCAGGCAAAGGATGTTATAACTAGAGAAGACGTCAGAAATCTAGTGAAGAAGGGTGTTATAGTAATCACAAAAAAGAGAGGGACATCCAGAAGCAGAGCCAGGGTACTAGAAGCAAAGAGAAAAAAGGGTAAAAGAAGGGGCCCAGGAAGCAGAAAAGGAAAAAAGACCGCAAGGAAACCAAAAAAGGAAGCATGGATGGAAAGGGTTAGAGCCCTAAGGAAAGCACTAAAGCAAGCCAAACCTGACAATTACAGGAAGATTTACCGTATGATAAAAGGAGGATATTTCAGAAGCAAGAAACATTTACTAAACTACATAAGAGGTGTTAAATAATGGCGCACTCAACCATTTATAGAGTCAAGTTCAGAAGGAGAAGAGAGGGAAAGACCAATTACAAGAAAAGATTAGCACTAGTTAAGTCAGAAAAACCTAGACTAGTCATAAGAGTATTAAACAGGCAGGTAATCGCTCAACTAGTAATTTACGACCCAAGGGGAGACAAGGTCGTTGCATCTGCGTCATCCCATGAGTTAAAGAAATTCGGGTGGGAAGGCCACCCAGGAAACGCACCATCCGCATACTTGACAGGATTGCTACTAGGCACTAGAGCAAAAAAGAAGGGGTACTCTGAAGCAATCCTTGATATTGGTCTACATACTCCCGTGCCTGGATCAAATGTTTATGCCGCATTAAAGGGGGCAGTTGATGGTGGACTAGACGTGCCCCATAGCGAAGAAGTTTTACCAAGCGAGGATAGGATAAGAGGCAGCATAATCGCAGAGTACCGGGGTATACCACACTTAACCGAAAAATTTGAAGAAACAAAGAGCAAAATACTAAAGGTGTAGGGTGATTAAATGGTGAACGAAAACTGGGTACCAAAAACAAGGCTTGGAAAGATGGTCCTAAATGGAGAAATAAAAACAATGGACCAAGCACTAGAGACTAAACTCCCAATAAGGGAACCAGAAATAATTGACATACTACTTCCCGACCTAAAATCTGAAGTCCTAGACATAAACCTAGTTAGAAGGACAACCGATTCTGGAAGGAAATCGCGGTTCATGGCAACAGTGGTTGTTGGAAACAAGAATGGATTTGTTGGGGTTGGAATGGGAAAAGACAACAATGTCAGACCTGCAATTGAAAAAGCAACAAGAGCCGCAAAGTTGAATATAATAAAAGTTAGGATGGGATGCGGTTCATGGGAGTGTAGATGCGGGGGTCACCACTCTATACCATACACAACAGAAGGTAAGTGGGGATCAGTTAGAGTCAGATTAATGCCCGCACCTAAAGGCACAGGATTGGTAATAGGTGACACAGGAAAGAAAATCCTAGAATTTGCAGGTATAAAAGATGTCTGGTCAAAGACGTGGGGAGACACTAGGACAGTATACAACTTCGCATTTGCTGTTTGGGATGCTCTAAAGAACCTGAAGAAAACTAGGATTCCTGATGATGTCATAATTAAAGCAGAATCCGTAAAAGCACCAATAGAGGAAGGTGTTGAGGAATGAAGAGGCTAGCTGTGATCCAGATTAGAGGGCTCATAAACGCACCAAAGGAAGTTAGGGATACCCTAAAAATGCTAAAATTGACAAGGGCTAACCATTGTGTTATTGTAGACGACAGGCCTACGTATGTTGGCATGCTAAAAAAGGTTGCTCCATGGATAACATGGGGGGAAATAAACGAGGAAACAATGGCCAAATTGATTAAAAAGAGGGGAAGATTGGTGGGGGACAAAAAAGTGACAGATGACTATGTAAAGGAGAACACAAAGTATAAGGATATTAATGAATTTGTAAAGGCATTCATAAAATTTGAAGCAGAATTAGAGGACATTCCTGGGATGAAACCAGTATTTAGGTTAACACCACCATCAGGAGGGCTAAGGTCTATAAAGAGATTCGTCCAGGAAGGTGGAGACAGAGGATATCGTGGAGAAGAGATAAACAAACTCCTAGAAAAAATGATATGAGGGATGAAATATGGCGTTGAAGAATAGAAAGATTAGAAAGAAGCACAGAGGAACAAGGACAAACGGTAGAGGAAAAAAGGGATCTAGGCAAAAGGGTAGTGCCGGTGGTAGAGGAAACGCTGGTTCATTCAGACACAAAAAGATATGGTTCATAAAGAACAGACCAGGCTACTTTGGTAAGTCAGGTATGCCAACAGGAAAAAGAGAGAAAGTGAAGTATGTAACCCTAGCATGGATAAATGAATATGCGGAAAAGAAGGGTGTCAAAGAAGTAGATGTTTCAGAATTTGGGTACAATAGAGTTCTAGGAAGAGGGAGTATAAATGCGCCAATCACAATAAAGGCAAAGTCATTCAGCAAGAGGGCAATTGAAAAGATAGAGGCCGCTGGCGGAAAAGCAGTAGTCACCCAATGAACCCTTTTTGGATTTAGGTGGTATTAATGTCATGGGAGGTACTTGATCCTATAATTGCAATTTTACCTGACGTCAAGAAACCAGTCAGAAAGCCAGCCCTAAAGACAAGACTAATGTGGGTGGGTATTGCAATAACAATATTCTTCCTCTTATCCGCAGTATCTCCTATTGGTCTGCTAACGCCTAATAGGCTAGCCCAGATACAAAAGACAAACCCCACGAGATACGCTTTATTGCAGCAACAATACTCGCAAGTTCTCCAGAGAGTGGCATTCCTAGAAAACGTACAGACCATACTAGCAAGTAGGTTAGGCTCCCTAGGTACACTTGGAATTGGGCCAATTGTCATGTCCTCAATTATTCTCCAATTGCTAGTGGGGGCCGAGATACTCCAAATGGACAAAAGAAGGTATATGGCAGCAACCAAAATCGGTGCCATTCTATTCGCATTCTTTGAAGCATTTATATACGTAGCATCTGGGTTTTTGCCTATAGAACCAACAGGGATATCCCTACTCCCAATACCTGGACTTGCTCACATATTTGACCTAAACGCAGTTTTGGTAATGCTACAAATAGCTGCTGGGTCAATAATCCTATTATTCCTAGATGAAGTAGTGTCTAAATGGGGGATAGGTTCTGGTATTGGGTTATTCATAGTTGGTGGTGTTTCTCAAACCATATTGTATAGGTCATTAGCGCCATCAACAGGGAGCATAATTGTGTTCCTTAACAACCTGATAAACCAGGGAGTAGTCTCAATGGACATAATCATGCCCCTGATAGCAACAATAGTCGTCTTCTTAATAGTTGTATATGGAGAGGGAATGCGTATTGAGATACCTCTTACATTAGGTAGAGTCAGTGGTGCGGCGGGGGGGAGATTCCCAATAAAATTCTTCTACGCCTCAAATATACCTGTTATACTTGCAGCAGCCCTATTCGCAAATATTCAGTTGTTCGCAAGTGCAATGGCAAACGCTGGATACCCTTGGTTAGGTAAATTTGGACCAAACGGTATGCCACTACCAACAACCGTGCTAAGTTTAAACCCGCATAAATTTGCGATACCTATTGCATGGGCAGTTAGGGCACCGTATGGAGTGCTAAGCGGGTGGACTGCCATAAACCAATACTTCATACATCCTGCACAATCAATATTCGGCATCCCTCTAGAACTAATCCACATACTCTTATATCTAGGAGCCATGACGCTGACTTGTGCAGTGTTTGGTATATTCTGGGTTGAGACAACAGGTATGGGACCAAAGAGTGTCGCTAAGCAATTGCAATCAGCAGGCCTGGCGATACCTGGGTTTAGAAGGGATCCCAGAGTAATAGAGAGGGTACTGGAAAAATACATTCCGACGGTCACAATTGTGGGGTCTGTGGCAGTGGGCGGTCTAGCGGCACTGGCCAACCTAACAGGCGCATACGGTACAGGAACTGGTATCCTACTAAGTGTGGGGATCCTATACAGATTATATGAGGAACTAATGTCCGCACAATTAACCGAACTACATCCTGCACTGAAACAATTCCTTGGGTGAAGAATGGTGAGCATGACAATAATATACCCTGGACCATTTATGGTCGTAACGTTAACTGCCATAGCGTCGTCTACAATATCAATCTGGTTGAACAGGAAGATGACAAACACAGAAAGATCAAAGGAGATAAAAAGAAAAATTGAAGAACATCAAAAGAAGTATCTAGAAGCACAAAAAACCGGTGACAAAAAGGAACTGGAAAAACTAGATGAGGAACAGGCAGAGATTATGAATCTACTTAAAGAGAATATGTACAACTCGATGAAACCAATGTTTATAACAACACCTGCTATTCTAGTAATATTATGGCTTTTCGGTGTTTGGTACGGGAAACTTGGTGCAATTGTATCATTACCATTCAGCATTCCATTCCTAACAAAGCCATTCAAGGACATGAGAATTGCGAATGGGATGGATTGGCTAGGATTGTACATCCTAGTAGGTATACTTGCCAGTTTAACAATACAGATTGGCCTGAAATGGTATGATAAAAGGAGGGAGAAAAAATGAAAAAATTCCTACACATAGGTAGGGTGTGCAAGAAGAAGAGAGGTAAGGAAAGGGGTAAGATTGCTGTGATAGTTGATATTATTGACGAAAATTATGCGCTGGTTGATGGCCCAGAGATAAAGAGAAGGAGATGCAACCTAGGACACCTAGAACCGACTGAGAAGATTGTTGACATAAAGAAAGGCGCAAGCCATGAAGAGGTCGTGAAGGCTCTTGGTGCCTGACAAGATACTAAACGGTTGGGTTGTAGTGGACAAACCCCTAGGCCCTAGTTCTCATGAGGTGACCGTATGGGTAAAGGAGATACTGGGCGCTAAGAAGGCAGGACACGCAGGGACGTTGGACCCAAATGCATCAGGTGTACTGCCAATTGCAATAGGGAAAGCAACAAAACTTCTTAAAGCATTATCTAAATCCGACAAGGAGTACATTGCAGTGGCAAAGTTCGAGAACCCTGTTGATGAGGAGGAACTAAAAAAGATTGCCTCTGAATTCGTCGGCAAGATATGGCAAATACCCCCAGAAATGTCCGCTGTCAAAAGGCGGCTCAGAGTGAGAAAGGTGTACTCCATTGAATTTCTAGAATTCAAATCAGACCTAGTCCTATTCAAAACCCATGTACAACATGGCACTTACATAAGAAAACTAATACAAGACTGGGGAGAACTGATGGGGAATCCTGGAGGGATGGTTGAACTGAGAAGAATTAGAAGTGGTCCATTCGACATAAAACAAGCCGTAATTTTACAGGACCTAAAGGACGCAACGGTTTTCTATGAACAAGGTGTATCAAAAGAACTAGAAAAAATAATCCTGCCAATGGAGGCCGGAGTCTCTCACCTAAAAAGGATAACCGTGTCTGACTCTGCAGTATCAGCACTATGCTATGGGGCAAACCTAGCCAGACCCGGTGTAGAAAAAGTGGACAAAGACATAAACAAAAACGACCTAGTGGCAGTCTTCACAAAGCGGGGAGAACTAATTGGACTGGGAAATGCATTGATGAACTCAAAACAGATCATGTCCGCAAAAAAGGGGTTTGTTGTAGACATGAACACGGTTGTTATGCCCAGGGATAAGTACCCTAGAGCGTGGAAAACTAGGAAATGATTTTTAAATAGAATGCACTTAACCAAATCATGGAAAAATGGAGGTTCTACGAAAGACAGAGGCTCTCGAAAAGAATGAATATTGTGCCTGATGCAAAGGTGATTGATAGACGAAACCAGGAATGGTCAACTAGCACTAGGAGTGTAGAGGAAGCATTGAAAAAACCAGACGAAGACGTCAGAGTGACCGCAGTTGGAACACTCAAAGACAAGGTGATCAATGGGAAGATAAAACTAAGACCTGAACAATTACGTCAAATAAATAAACATTATGAGAGCGAGAGATCGAGTGAAGTAAAAAAACAAATACTCTTGTTGAACGCACATGTAGGTAATATTGATTTTGTAAATGAGAAGTTGGTAAAAGAAAAAGACAGGAACGTGGTAAAATCAGTGTTACTGCAACTAGGAGACGCTAAACACCCAGAGATGAATAGGATTGCGTCTCATGTAATAAACAAGCGGAACGAAGAGGACGTAATCAAAACGGCAGTAAAATCAATGAGACTAGTGAGGGGCCCACACAAGCCAAGATTCAGGGTTAAACAGGTAATAAAGCCCATACCGTGAGGCTAATGGTATTCAGACACTATTTCTCAGAGGAACCAGTAGAGAGGCCAAAGAAGAGAGAGATAGATGTATTTGTTAGGGGATACTCCCTAAAATTGATTACATACTCAGGGATATTCTCATATAGACAAATAGACAAGGGAACGAAACTGCTCGCGGAAAACATGATTATACCTGACTCTGGGAAATTTTTAGATCTAGGGTGTGGGTACGGTGTGCTAGGAATCATTGCAGGTTTATCAAACCCAAACCTAGACATTTGGTTTATAGACATCAACAAACTAGCAATAAGTGCAACAAAACAGAACGCAAAGAGGTACCTAGACAGGTCAAGGTTTAGAATAAAACGGAATGATGGACTGTCTGGGATAGAAGAGACGTTCAAAGCAATTGTCAGTAACCCTCCATACACAGCGGGAAAAAGAGTGGTGTTCAAGTTTGTATCCGAGAGTTATAAACATTTAGAAACCGGTGGCTGGCTAGAGATGGTCGGTAGGAAAAGCAAGGGTGGAAGAAGTTTAAAGGAAGAAATGGAGAGGACATTTGGTAATGTAGAGGTCATAGCAAGGGGCTCAGGTTATCAGGTTTATCATAGCGTAAAAGAGTGAATATTTAAATGTGAAGGTGGATATAACTATGCCTGTGCTGGGGTCGCCTAGCCTGGTAGGGCGCTGGCCTGCTAAGCCAGTGGGCTCCGCCCACGCGGGTTCGAATCCCGCCCCCAGCGTTTGTCACTCATTCTAGTGTCAAAAACAAAACCATTTAATTGAGTATTGTGTGGAATTAGTATATGCCAACTTCCGGGAAAACAAGAGAAGTAAAGAGTATAATACTAAACGCAATACGCAGAGAGTATGGGGGATTGAAGGAACTTAGAGGCCTCCCTGGGAGAGAAGCAATCAAAAGGATTTCCGCAGCACTAAACGAAGATGAAGTCGCAAGGATAAGGGATAACGGCATAACATGGAGTTCACTTGAGAGGATATTGTCTTCTATAACAAAGAATCACAGCATAAACAAGGCAGAACTCAGAGACTACTACAACAGAGGAAGGCATAAACCAGTCAGTGCAATTGATGCAATAATGATGGAGTGGGAAAAACATCAAAGTACAAAAACACAAGGAAACGAGAGGAAAACAGAGGTATATAACGACTGGGTGGAACTAACAGATAAACTAAGAACAAAGTACAAGAGGATAAGCGAACCAGAACTGATTATAGAGATTGCAAAATCAGGAAAACACAAAACATTGGGAGAAACAGAGTTAATACAGTTAATACTAAGCATGAAAAGAGATTTGGGTGTAGATAGTGCTGACAGATATACTGCCATGGCAATAAAGAGATTAGCAGAAAGAGGGGTCATGCCAACCGAAGAGAATGTGGAAAAATTAGAACGGGTAATAGATACAACTTCAGAAATCAAGGTGAGGAGGAAATTACTAGAAGTTGTTAGATACCACATAAGAAGCAAATACAAGAACCTAATCACCGATATAAAAAAGGTCATCCACGAGGATATACCAAAGAACCACCAAATAGCAAGAGCAATATACAAAAAGGGTTATCACAAAAAACTCAGCAAGGAGGAATTGCACAAGATCTTGAGATACGCATTTAACAAGCACAAAAGAGTGTCCAGAGAAAATATCATTGCTGCAATCGAGGGTGCAGAACACATAGGGAAATGGCCTGAAAACGAAGAGGAAATAGAACAAGCACTGTCAAATCTCAAATATAGAAGAAAACAGATTGGTGTTATAAGGAAAATATTCAAGGCGAGTTTATCAGAGAAAGGAAACAAATATTTTAGAACAAAGCGCAAAATATAGTATGATTGTTTTAGGGATAGAGTCAACAGCACATACATTTGGAGTAGGAATAACAGACGGAAAAAAAGAACTCGCCAATGAGAAGGTAACTTATAAGACAACTGGAGGTATACACCCTAGAGAAGCCAGCCAGTTTATGGGGAAAAACGCTCATGTAGTTCTTGAGAATGCTTTAGAAAGTGCCGGGCTCAATATAAAAGATATTGATGGAATAGCATTCGCAAGAGGACCAGGGCTTGGTCCATGCCTCAGAGTAGGGGGAACAATGGCACTCTTCCTAGCAAAACACTATAATAAACCAATAGTTGGAGTAAACCACTGTGTTGCGCATATTGAAGTAGGCAAGTGGGAACTTGGTTACAAGGATCCGCTTGTCGTGTACGTGTCTGGCGCAAATACTCAAATTCTTGGTTTAGCAGGCGGAAGATACAGGATATTTGGTGAAACACTAGATATTGGTCTCGGGAATGCAATCGACGTCCTAGGTCGAAGTTTAGGCTTAGAATTCCCAGCGGGCCCAAAGATAGAATCCTTAGCCAGGAATGGCAAAAGACTAGTAGAACTGCCATACACTGTAAAGGGGATGGATTTAACGTTCTCAGGTCTACTGACTGCAGCAAAGAAATTGGTTGGAAAAGAGACACCAGAGAACATAGCGTTCTCCTTCCAGGAGACTATATTTGCAATGCTCGTTGAGGTGAGTGAGAGAGCGCTGGCACACACAAAGAAAAGAGAAGTCCTTTTAGTTGGGGGAGTGGCTCAGAACAAAAGGTTAAGAGAAATGTTTGAGAAAATGGTGAAGCCGCACAACGCTAAGTTTGGTTCGCCAAAGCCTGAGTACAATGGCGACAATGGATTCATGATTGCGTTAACAGGATGGAAGATGTTAAATTCTGGTATTGCGCATGACAAAGGCAAACTAAATGTTTTGCAGGACTGGAGGACTAATCAAATAGAGATTAGATGGTAAAACATATGTATTAAAATAGGCCGCGACATAATTACAGGGATCAAAATATCAAACAAGAACTAGAAAGTGTCAAAAATGAAGGTATACTTGATAGATGGCAGACCAGAAGACAAGATGAGGAAGATAATTGGAGTTCACAACTTTAAGAACTACATTCTAGAAATAACCAATGTCCCAACAAAGAAAAGGAGTTTCGGCGTTGGGTACATAATATTCAAAAATAGATTCCCAGAGGATTTGTGGAGGGGAACGACCCTCGCGATAGAGCACTACATACTAAACTATTTCTACAAGAAGATGAAAAAGGAGGGTGTCAACTGGATAAATTTCCAAAGACCGACATCCGCGTTGGTTGCAAGGTCAGGCATAAACATAGATAAGGATAGAACAAGGATACGTCTTATGTTCCACTTCAAGACCCCACTGAAACAAAAGAGAATAAATGGAAAAGTCATGGCAAAGGTGTTTGAGAGTCTAATCCCTAAATTAATAACAGAGATGTATAGGATAGACGAGGAAAGATATAAGTACCTAAAATGGATAAAGGATGAACTTGATACTCAAATGGAGATCAGGGAATACCTAGCAGAGAACGGGTATCTAGCCTTCATAAGAAAAGGCGTGAAAATAAATGGGACAGAAGTGAAGATAAGAAAACCAGACAAACTACACACCCAAAACTCTGGGACCATTGAAGGCCTCCTTATACCAGAAGGGAGAACAAGACTATCGGGATTTGGTATTGAAATTTTAGACCTGCTGGCAAAGGGGTATTCGTGCTACAAGCCAGACACAAATTATGCGTACGTAAAAACGATTAGGGATTTGGCGTGGGTACAGAGAGGGGAGGAGAGCCTAGCCAGTTACTCTGATCTACAAGGTGTCCTAGGTACAGACGACCTAGAGTATCCAAATGTGATATCACTTGAAAACCTTTCCAGCGCATCAAAACTAATATTTTACAAAGAAGGTACCATCAGACACGAAGAACTATTATCACAGAGGGTCAACAAACCCAAAGCCAAGGAGGTCATAATCAAAAAAAGGATACCAAAGGTGAAACTGTCTCACGACGGAATTGAATTCGGTGGGACAAATATGAAACTATCGTATGCCTACTCCACCGGTTTGATAGAGAGGAATCAATTAAGAGGGGTGGTGGATGCTATAAATTTCTCACAGAAATATGTAAATGGGGACCTGGACATAAAGGGTGTATTCACAAGGGCAATAAGAGTAATAAACAAGAGGGGGTTCTCTGCGCTAGGTCTCGGTTTTTACACAGAATTTACAAGGTGGCAGTACTTCTACTTAATGAATAAACTAATTCAAGCAAATCCATAGGAGGTGGATTAATGAATTGGGAGGTATACCTGGCAATAATATCCAGTGCGCTAGCCATACTATATGCTGGATATGTTGCATACAAGATTTCCAAAATAAAAGTAAAGAAGGCACAAGTTGAAGAAATACACAAGGCAATAAAAGACGGTGCTAGGGCGTATCTTAAAAGTGAGTACACAGTTATTGCAGTGTTTATAGTATCAATGGCAGTAATATTGGGTCTAGCCGTCAGTTGGTGGAGTGCTCTAGCCTTCGTTATAGGTGCAACACTCTCTGCAAGCGCAGGGTATTTCGGGATGGAAATTGCAACCACAGCAAATGCAAGAACAGCAGAAGCAGCAGAAAAGAGTTTGAACTCTGCACTGAGGACGGCGTTCTCTGCCGGCTCAGTTATGGGGATGACAGTCGTCGGTCTTGGCCTACTAGGACTTTCTCTAGTGCTCTTGTTGTTAACAGGGGAGGTTGGGCTAAAGCAAGCAACGGATCTCATAATAGGATTCGGGTTTGGTGCTAGTTCAATTGCCCTGTTTGCTAGAGTTGGTGGTGGCATATATACAAAAGGTGCAGACGTTGGTGCAGACCTAGTTGGGAAGATAGAGGCAGGGATACCAGAGGATGATCCAAGAAACCCGGCAGCAATAGCAGATAATGTCGGCGACAATGTAGGAGACGTAGCAGGTATGGGTGCAGACCTATTTGAATCATACGTTGGAAGCCTTATAGCAGCCATGGCACTAGGGTTCGTTGTCCTAGGTGTAAAGGGGGTTATGATACCTCTAGGCGTCGCAGGATTGGGGATCCTATCGTCACTGGCAGGAACGTACTTCGTTAGGACCAAAGAAGAGATAAAGATGTCTAACCTTCTGTGGGCTCTGAGGAAAGGAACAATATCTGCGGCGATCCTGTTGGTGATTTTGACGTTCATATACCTAGTGTACGGTATACCCGGAGGATTGGACATATTCCTAGCAATAGCCTCAGGTCTAGTGGCAGGGATAATCATAGGGTACACAACAGAGTATTATACAAGTGAAGATTATCCAGACACCAAATTCATAGCAGAGTCAAGCCAAACAGGAGCAGCGACAAACATAATTGCAGGTATATCTGTGGGAATGAAATCAACCACGATACCTGTTCTCACAATAGCAGGAGCAATACTCGCAGCCTATTACTTCGCAGGCTTATACGGGATAGCAATTGCAGCAGTTGGGATGCTGTCAACTCTTGGGATAACCTTGTCGACGGACGCTTATGGGCCTGTAGCAGACAACGCTGGAGGAATAGCAGAGATGGCAGGTCTCTCAAAACAGACAAGAAAAAGGACAGACGCCCTAGACTCTCTAGGAAACACAACTGCCGCAGTTGGCAAGGGGTTCGCAATAGGATCTGCGGCATTGACTGCGCTGTCTCTAATATCTGCTTATGTAGAAGCAGCAAAGATACATCCAAGCCAACTATCCATAGCCAACCCGCTCGTTCTAGTGGGTATATTCATAGGCGCAGGACTTCCATTCCTATTCTCAGCGATGACAATGAGAGCAGTTGGTAGAACAGCAGAGAAGATGGTAGAGGAGGTAAGAAGGCAGTTCAAAAGCATAAAGGGTATACTAGAAGGAAAGGCAAGGCCAGATTACACAAAATGTGTCGAGATATCAACAAGGCATGCGCTAAAAGAGATGGTCGCCCCAGGTGTTCTAGCCATAGTGACTCCGTTGCTAGTTGGGTTCGTACTAGGGCCCCTCGCTCTAGGTGGACTTCTAGTTGGAGCAACAGCGACCGGGTTCGTCCTAGCGGTGTTCATGGCAAACGCAGGGGGTGCATGGGATAACGCAAAGAAGTACATAGAGTCAGGGCATCTAGGTGGGAAGGGAAGTGATACACAAAGAGCGGCAATAGTAGGAGACACAGTAGGAGATCCATTCAAGGACACAAGCGGACCAAGTTTGAACATTCTAATAAAACTAATGAGTATGGTGTCCCTAGTATTTGCCCCACTAATAATTGCCAT
>JALWQZ010000003.1 GCA_027077895.1 Microcaldota archaeon
GGTGTTTTCTTCACTCCTCTCTTCCGATTCCTTCTTCTCCTCCAATTTTTTCGGGTTAAAGTTGTACATGACAATCTCGTTCACTGCATCCTTTACGATTTGCTCAGGCTCTTCATCAGGGTAGACTAGAATCTTAAATATGTGCTTCTTCAGCCAGAACTCCGCTAGACTTATCCCCAGACTAAAGTCAAGCCCTAGTTTCTCGTCGTCCCCTAGTTTGTAGGGCAAAACTGCAAAATCGCAGTTGCCATCCTCAAGTAAGACCCTGGCGGCCATTGGAGCGGAATCAATAATAGGTATCCTCATTCGCTTTATTTCCAGCGTGGATATCTCTTTATCAAACTCCTTTTCCACTAGGTCACAAACGTCCTCGTTACCGACAACCTGGATAATTCCTATTCTCATAAAATCACTTTGCATCAAACATTTCTATTTCAACCTTGTCACCATCCCTAAGATCAAGACGAGTTCTCAACCTCTTATCAGAGATGACTTGTATAACCGCATTGTCTTCATTCATTTCTGGATAGACGACCCAGACCCTCATATTCAACATTTCTGCCGGGAAGAGAAAAATAGATCCGAAATACCTGCCCTTCTCCTTCCAACTGGGGATGAATAGACCCCTCTCTGGATAAGTAACTGGACCGTCAACCCTTATATTCAACGTCCCAGGAAAAGGTGCAAACCCTAATTTACTTGTTATCTTATCCGCATAAACAGAAACCCAGTATGCCCCTTCCTTCCGGCCAGAAACCACCTTACCATTGTAAATGTAATGCATACTGCTCCCTCCTGTTATATTTAGTGCATTTTGGTTAATAATCGTAACTAGGGAAGAGTACAAACAGATTAAATTAAAAATAAACCGCCCACGTTAATACATTGATGTTGAGAAAGGTCAAAGGTTTCAGGGAACTGGAAAAGCATCTGGACAAGGACGAGAGGGAGTACTTCAAAAAATGGGTAGAGGAGCACAAGATACGCAGGATAAGGGGAAAGGGGCTACACACCAGATTACATGTTCTCTTAGATGGGCTAAAAAACAGAGGTGAGATGAAAAGGAGATTACTAGAGGACAATGTCTATGATGATGGAACACTCGAAGAGATTAGAAAAGATGCAGAAAAGTTAGACCCAGAAACAATTAGAGGCATCACCTCAAAGGACGTGTTTGAATTTGCAAAAACACATGACCACGTAACAGTCAAATCATTACTAAAGACACTTGTAAACGAAGAGAGTGAAGTTAGTCTAAAAATGGCAAAACCAGAATTTCTTGAATCATTGCACCACTTGGAAACAGGAAGTAGAGACATAATTGAAAGAATAATTAGTATGGATAACACAGAACTGAAAAAGAAAGTAATCGATATGGTATCTGACAAAAAGATCAGAGAGATACTTAAAGACCCAGAGATACCTCCTATCATAAAGAAAGGCATGATAAATGCTATGATTAAAGTCGGTAGTGCAGACAGAATAAGTGACAAGGAATCTGTACTAAAAAAGATCGCCCGTGCTAACGTAAGGATGGGTAAGAGAGAATATTCTGATTTTGTTAGTTCAGTACTTGAAACAATTGAAAGGACGGGGGGAGTTAAGTTTTTCACGAACAAGAAGATACTAAAACATATCGCAAAGTTTGGCACCCTGAAAAAACTAGAAAGAGTGTACACTACACTGTATACAGGATTTAAGAAGGATAATCCTGAAACTGGCCATAGAAAGGCAAGTTCTGTATTAATGAAACTACTCAACAATTCTGGATTTAACTCCCACGGGATCCATCAATTACACGAGATACTCCCTAGAGATAAGTTCAGAGAAGGTGCAAAGACAGGCCACATATATGAACTTGTGAACAGAGCAATAGAGCATGTATCTAAAGATGTTGGAGTAGATTTCAAGGAGATATTTGGCGAGTTCAAAACAGACACCAGATCAACAAAGAACTGGACCACTGGGGAAGTCGTGCGTCTGTTAAAGAAAGAAAACGCACGAAAAATAGCAGAATGGAAAAAGAAGGGGTACATCAAAGAAGAATACACACATCCCTTCAACAGTTATAGAAAGCGCATAAAAATAGGGAATGTAAATCTAGAAGCGCGACTAGAAAAAGACTTCCACACTCTAGCAAGGGATGACTGGGACTGTCTAGCGCCAAGAGGATATACCCCGTCGGGTGTGCCTGTGAATAATTTCTCCCAGTCAATAGGATGGTTGAGAAATGAATCTTTAGCATATATCACATACTATATAGACAAAAAACCAGTAGGGCGAGCATACATCGCAAAGGCAAATGTCAACGGTGAACCAGCAGTTATAGTGGACAGCCTAGAGTATGGCAATGATTTGGACCTAAAACTAGACAATAAGAAGGTACTTCTGG
>JALWQZ010000004.1 GCA_027077895.1 Microcaldota archaeon
TGGGGCTGTCTCCCCCAACAGTATATGGGCACTTGAAGGCGATGGAGGAGGCAGGAATTGTTAGAAAGGTTGATGAAGGAAGGAAGTGGAAGTACTACGAGTTAGTACCTGCAGAAAAACCAAAGGGGACAAGGATCATCAGGGAATTTGTCCTAGTGGTGTTAGGCATAATAGGGTTGGTAGCAGCGTATATTGGACTAAATGGCCTAGTGGGAATAAGATACACTCCTACTCATGCTCTGGTCAGCACATCTGCCAAAGCCGGTCCGCTCGGGGCACCTAGACCAGTCGCCCACACGTATTTAAGCACTTACCACGCAGTTCTAACGCTCATAGGCATCGCACTCATAGTATTCACCATAGTGTACATCATACTGGCAAGAAAAAAGCACAGATAACGTAGAAACATATTTATTAGACTTTTAGGTTATCCTAGTATGCTCGATTCAGTGGACAAAAAGGATATCCTAAGGACAATGTACCTGGCATCCAGCCTAATGCTAATATTTGCCACGTTCTACGCGGTCTACTTACACTCTGGGTACTCAGGGAAAATAAACGAGATTAGAATCCAACTGAGCCAGATAAACCAGTGGTACGAGGGAAAGGCAGAGAAGACCACTGGGAACAAAACCCTCGAGTACAGGGAGATTGCCAGAACAGCCCAAAACCTATCTGACATGATATCCGGCCCAAAACTTACACCGTACGCATACGAGTACCTAAACTACTGGATAGAGTCGTCTGCATTCACAAACGTCCTGCTGTCCTACTCTGACCTAGGCCTAGACAACAAGACCATATACGCCCTACAAAAACTAGATTCAATGGGCTGGTTTGATAACAGTTCCTTCTACATATTTGACCTAAACAGAGGGGAGTTTGTCCAGGAACTAGCATCAAAACCTGTTGTGAACGCGCATCCATGGAGTTATTACCTATTCATATTGATATTCTCCGGGGCAGGAGTGTGGCTTGGTATCAAAAAGAAGTATGAGAATGGATTTGTCGTCCCAAGCATAATCTGTGCTGCCCTGTCATTAATCCCATTCTGGATAGTGGTCATATTCGGTGTGATTATAGGCATGCTATTCGGTGTAATAAGGTCAGAAACAGTATCATTCGGTGCCTACGTGGTGTCACTAATTGTAACGATCGTTCTATCCGCGCTTTCAGGTGCGATAGTAGGGATAATAAGAGAAAGGAGGGAAAAGGAATGAGTTGGATAATAAAACACGACGACTCTAAGTGCATAGGATGTGGTGTGTGTGTCGCGCTATGCCCAGATAACTGGGAATTAGGGACAGATGGAAAGGCACACCCAAAGAAAACAGAGGTCGAAGAATTAGGATGCAATGAGCAAGCAGCAAAGAGTTGCCCAATGAAGTGCATAATAATTGAAGAGAAAAAATAAATCAACCCTCTAAACCCCCTTAAACGTTTAAAAAAGTATTTAAGTATTTATTATACCCCCTATTTTTCTGCCCAATTGGTTAAAAATTCTAATTTTATTTGTAATTAGAGTTAGAAATACGAATAGAAAAAGTTTTATATAACTTGTATGTTAACAATGTTGGTGGTAAATGTTTACCATCAGAACAAAATTTTTTATTTATATTAGAAAAATTAACCAAAAACCGCATAAAAACAGCAAAGGAGGGGGGTAGATGAGTGAAAATGCAAAAAATGATAAAATAAAATATGTGAGAAAGAGAGACGGGAGGATAGTAAAGTTTGAACTTTCTAGGATAACAAACGCAATATTCAAGGCAGCCCAAGAAGTAGGGGGTAAAGACAAAAAATTGGCGGAGAAACTGGCAAAGGAAGTTGAACAAAGGCTCCTTGAAGAACTGGGATCAGACTATATTCCTAGTATAGAAGAGATACAGGACACCGTTGAGAAGGTCTTAATAGATAATGGGCACGCAAAAACTGCAAAGGCATTCATCATATACAGACAGAAGAGGGCAGAAGAGAGAGAAGAGAAGAAAAAGATTCTAAACAAGACTGCCCTTGACGAGGTTGATAAGAAGTTTAGTGTGAATGCATTACGCGTCCTCGCATCTAGATACTTGATAAAGGACGAAAAGGGAAACATAATCGAGTCTCCGAAGCAACTGTTCCAAAGAGTGGCAATATTGATGGCACTCCCTGAAATTTTGTACGACCCAGAAGTGTATGATAAAAACGGTGGTCACAAGATTCCCATCAAACTAGCACATTACAGGAGGGGTCTGGACAGGTGGGACGGCGTCTTAAAGATAGGAAAATACAAACTAACAAAGTACCACTTCGAGAGATTCCTAGCGGCCTACGAAGAACTGGCAAGAGAGGGAAAGATGAAGGTCACATTCGGGGAATTAATCCAGAA
>JALWQZ010000005.1 GCA_027077895.1 Microcaldota archaeon
CCAGTGAAGTTCCTGGCCAGGAAGAGGAGCCCGAGGATAAAGGTATTGAAGGACTAATTTTACTTCACAAATGGGAATAGTATAACATCTTTTATGCTGTCCTTCTCCAACATTAACATCACGAACCTATCCACACCCATGCCGAACCCACTGGCAGGGGGCATTCCAATCTCCAAAGCCTCTAAGAAGTCTTCGTCGTACGGCTGTGCAGTGTCTACGCCATGTGCCCTTTCCTTCGCCTGTTCCTCGAATAATTCCTTTTGCCTTATTGGATCATTCAGTTCAGAGTATATGTTTGCGAACTCCATTCCAGATATGAACAGTTCTGCCCTTTCTATCAATCCAGGTTTGCTCCTGTGATACTTGCATAATGGTGTTGTTTCCCATGGATAATCAATGGCAAACACGGGGTCAATCAGGTTATCTTCAACATAGTACTTCCACAGTGTGTCTATTGCCTCTGCCCTGTCCAATTTTCCCTCGTATGGAATTTTTTCTTTCTCAATGTGTTCCACCAACTGTTCTAACGTCCATGTGGTGAAGTCTTCTCCAGCGTACTTTTTGAATGCATCTGACATTGTTATTCTATCAAACTTGTCCAATTTTACCTCATGTCCTCTGAATGTGAATTTCCTTTTTCCAATGACCTTGTCTGCTACGTACTTGAACATGTCTTCTGTGAGTTTCATCATGTCATTGTAGTCTGTGTACGCCCAGTAAATCTCTAGTTCTGTGAATTCTGGGTTGTGTGTTGTGTCGATGCTCTCATTCCTGAATGACTTTCCTAGTTGATAGACTCTTTCATATCCGCCGACCAGGAGTTTTTTGAGCGGTATCTCTAGGGAGATTCTTAGGTAGACGTCCATGTCGAGGTGGTTTAGGTGTGTTATGAATGGTTTTGCTGCTGCACCACCATAGACCTTTTCCAGTATGGGTGTTTCCATTTCCAAGAACCCCTTTGAATCTAGAAACTCTCTCAGGCTCTTGGTTATCTGGGTTCTTTTTATGAACGTCTCAAAACTCTCCCTGTCCATGATCAAGTCAAGATATCTCTTTCTGTACTTTAACTCCACGTCCTTTATTCCGTGGTATTTCTCTGGGAGTGGCCTTATTGATTTAGTCAGAAGTTCCCAGTCCTTTGCTAAAACACTAATCTCTCCTCTATTTGTTTTGAACACAGGCCCAGTAACGCCCAAAAAGTCTCCAACATCTACCAGTTTAAGCAATTTGAATTTATCCCCCAATTCATCCTTCTTGAACACGACCTGTATTTGTCCTTCCTGGTCCTGCAAGTGGCCAAACGAGATCTTCCCCAGTTCTCTAAACGCCACAAGCCTACCTGCGACGCTAACATTTCCTTCGGGCTTTTCTCCAACCTTGTCAAACTCTTCCTTGATTTTCTTGCTAGTATGAGTTCTCTCAAACTTGTAGGGATACGGATTTACGCCCATTTCCTTCAGTTTTTCCAGTTTTCTTTTTCTTGATTCGATGTATTGTTCAAGTCTGGACTCTGCCATGATTCTCGCCTCTCCTTGTTTTTACCTTTTCCCCTTTTAGAGTTTTACCCTCCAGTCTTCCTTTATTCTATTCGAGGAGACTAACTCCACCATCTCCCCTATCTTTCCTCTTCCCGCTTCAATTATTGCAGGTTTTATAGTTTCATTGTACTCCTTGAGGTCCTTGGCTTTGATTTTTAGTACTAGTTCCCAGTTACCTGCGGTTTGAAACGCTTCCTGGATGCTCGGATGTGCGAAGGCTAATATTTGGGGTATCTTTTCTGAATCTTTTTCGGGTTTTAGCCTAATTAATACGAAAATTGTTTGCCTTCTTCCCAGTTTGTCTTCGTTTATTAGTGCTGAGTAACCCAAGATTAATCCAGCGTTTTCAAGCTTTTTTACCTTTCCATGTATTGTTGATACTGAATAACCCATTAATTCGGCCAGTCTGTTTATCCGTGGTGCGCATGTTTCCCCGGTTTGAAGCACGTTGATTAACCTTATATCACTAAGGTCTAACTCGAATTTCTTTCGTTCTTTGGGCATATTAACCACCGTTATTTCTATATAATGTGTGATTATTTTATAAATGTTTCTATATATGGCATACAAACAAATTTATTTCGAAATAAACGCAGAAATCCAAAATATATTTAATGTCAACATAACTAAATAATCAGTGTGCTGAGATCAAGGCTACACACCTGGTCTGGGGGAGAGGGGTAGAATATAAACCGGGGCCCTTCGGGGCCCCCTCCACCTTGTTTCTGTCGGGTGAGCCTGACCGGGGGGCTTTGGCCCCTCTATTTTTTATTTTTGCTTTCTATTACTCCCCTTATCCTTTCTTTTAACTCTTCCGTATTTTTT
>JALWQZ010000006.1 GCA_027077895.1 Microcaldota archaeon
ATATTGTCAGTATCAATACATACGACACTATGGGTGTAATACCTCTTTGCGGCATCAAAAATAAAAAGAAACCAATCTATATAAATATTCCCAGGTAGGTGGTCTCTCTTGGATTTGAGGCATGTTGCTTTTATACCGGATGGAAACAGGAGATTTGCTAGGAAATTAGGTATATCTTACTCTGAGGCGTATAAGAGAGGATTTGAGAAGGCTAGAGAGGTTGTTGTTGACTGGAGAGACGTCTTTGATGACCTAGGGACTAGGGAGATAACCCTGTGGGCATTGTCGACAGAGAACCTAAAGAGGAGCAGGGTAGAGCTTAGAATTATATTTTCATATATAAAGAAGGCCTTGAGCGATGCATTGGCAAATGGAGAGATTGACGATTACAAGGTTGGGCTTAGGTTTGTTGGGGATTTGAGCCCGCTTCCAGAGGATGTTAGAGCAGTTGTGCGCAGGGTTGAAGATGAGAGCAGGAAGTATAAGGATCTGGTTGTAAATGTTGCCATTGGGTACGGTGGGAGGCACGAGTTGTTGAATGCGTTTAAGAAGTTGGCTTCTAGTGGTCTGGAGTTCACAGAGGAGAATTTGAGAAAATTCTTGTATATCCCCAGTTATCCAGATTTGATAATTAGGACTAGTGGGACGATTAGGACAAGTGGATTTATGCCTTGGCAGGCCGCTTACTCAGAGTGGTACTTTTCTGACAAGTTGTGGCCAGAGTTTGACAGGCCTGAAATGAACAAGGCCATTAATGACTATTTCTCCAGAGAAAGAAGGTTTGGGAGATAGCCTCCTTGCTGTTATACTAGACTCTCTCCCATGATGTCTCTTTTCCCTTGTCGTTCAGTTGTATTCCTAGTTTTCCTAGTTCACTCCTTATCCGGTCGGCCAGGTCAAACTTCTTTTCCTCTCTTAGTTTCTGCCTAACGTTTATTAGCACCTGCATTAGCCCGTCAACTAGTTCCTCATCTGACTCTCCCTGGAACACTGGCCTGAATAGAGTTAACACGCTGTCCCATCTTTCTAATAACTCCAATGCCTGCTTTGCCTCTTCCCTGCTCATTCCATCGTACTCCCTATTAACTAGGGTTGCCCAGTCATGCAAAACGGCCAAAGCCTTAGGCGTGTTGAAGTCGTCGTCCATTGCTTCTTCCCAGGCCTTCCCTAGTTTCTCCAGTTCTTCCTTTATCTCCTGCCTGGGCTTGCCTTCTTTCCCCTTTTCTGTTAGTTTCTTAAGTTTCCTTATGGTTCTGGCCAGTCCTTCCCAAGTCTTTTGTGCTTGCATCAACGCCTCTTCTGAGAAATCAATTGGTGAGTGGTACTGGGTGGATAATAAGAAGTACCTCAATGCCTCTGGTCTGACTCTCTTTAGCACGTCATCAATAGTCCAGAAGTTCTTCAGGCTCTTGCTCATCTTTTCCCCGTTTACCTCTATGAACCCGTTGTGTAACCAGTATCGGACAAATGGTTTCTTTCCGCTCACGGCTTCCATCTGGGCAATTTCACACTCGTGGTGTGGGAATATAAGGTCCATCCCGCCACCGTGGATGTCGTACTGCTGGCCTAGGTACCTCTCGCTTATTGCTGTGTCCTCTATGTGCCATCCTGGTCTTCCAGGTCCCCATGGGCTAGGCCAACTGGGTTCACCTGGTTTTGCTTTCTTCCACAAAGCGAAGTCGTAGGGGTGCTTCTTGTTTTCGTTTACCTCTATCCTAGCCCCAGCCTGGAGGTCCTCTAGTTTTTGGCCAGAGAGTTTTCCGTATTCTGGGAACTTGGTTATGTCAAAGTAAACCCCATCGCTGGTCTCATAAGCATAGCCCTTCTCCATCAGGCGTTTTATCTGGTCAATTATCTCTGGGATATGCTCTGTTGCCCTAGCGTAGAGGTTTACCGCATCTACCCCTAGTTTTTTCATTGCCTTGTGATATTCCTTTTCATACGTTCTTGCAATCTCATCCCAGGACTTTCCAGTCTCGTTTGCTCGGTTTATGATCTTGTCGTCAATGTCTGTAATATTCTGTATGTAAAACAAAGACCAGCCCTTGTATCTTAGGTATTTCGCAATTACATCGTAGGCTACGTATGATCTAGCATGGCCTACGTGAGGATAGTCATAAACGGTTGGCCCACAGACGAACATGTAGATCCTGTTTTCCTTTTCATGGATTGGGTGGAATTCGTCCATTTTCTTGGTCAATGTGTTGTAGACTCTTAACATTTTTCACACCTTTAGTATCTCTTTTACTTCATCTCCAAATTTGTTGGCAAAGTTTATAATAAATGATATATCTTCTTGACTTATCTTTATTCCCG
>JALWQZ010000007.1 GCA_027077895.1 Microcaldota archaeon
CAGCTAGGAAACTAGCCGCTAGGCAGGCTAGCATGAAAAAGTTTGAAGAGATTGAAGAATTAGAGGCAAACATACCCCCGACTTGGTTATTTATTGATGAAGCGCATACTTTGATACCAAGTGGAGGCAAGAAAACCCCTGCCACAGACCCTCTGACAGAGTACGTTAAGCAAGGAAGGAGACCCGGGTGTAGCCTAGTATTTGCGACTCAACAGCCAGGTGCTATAGATACACATGTCCTCTCCCAGTTGGACATCTTGATGTGTCACAAGTTAGTATTTGATGATGATATCAAAGCAGTTATGAAAAGGATGCCGACAATGATACCTCCCGAATACAAGAATCCTAGATTCATCAAGACCCTCCCCATTGGTCATTGTATAGTGGGGGATAGGAGCGACAACACATCTAGGGCATTTGTTATGAAAGTCAGACCTAGGTTTTCCCAGCACGAGGGGAGGGAGACTAGGAGTGTCGATACGGAAACCCCCATGTCAGAGGATGAAGTTTTTGAGTCTTTAGTTAAGATGATAAAGAAGCACATAGCAGATAGAAAGAGGATACATGAGACAACATTGAAGGAGATTGTTAACACCATAAACAAGAGATACAAGACAAAGATTGACCCAGGAGACGTGATTTCTAGGCTTCTAGACGAGGGATATGTTTCAGAGGAGGGCTACATCGCGCTTGAAAAAGAGGAGAAGGTGGAGGAGGTACTAGAGAGTGAAGTAGTGGAGAAGAAGGGGGATGAGACATTACTTGCGTTTACCCCGATCATATCAGAAAGGCAGGCAGTTGCATTGGTGGATAAGGTCAGGAAGAAAAAGGTTCTAGGACTCTTCGGTGGTGAGGAATCTATCATCCATTACTCCTTGGAGTATTGGCCTGTCTATAAGGTGGAGTACAAGTTATTCGAGAAGGGAGGATACAAGAGGAGCGTTTGTTATATTGATGGAATCTCCGGTGAACTCTTATACCTAGACAACGGGAAATTATCGAGGACTAGGGGACTATCCGAGTTTGCTGGGTTGGATAGAAATCAGAGGGGCGTGATAATCGCTTTGATGAAAGGGAAGAAGGCTTCTGCTAGGGCGCTTGCCGCAGCGATTGGCGTGACAGATACTACTGCTAGAATGAAAGCCGAGGAACTAGTGGAGAGGGGAATACTAAAATACGAAAAGGACCATGGAAAAATTTATTACCTTGCTAGGAAATTTGACTTGCCCACTAAAATCAACCTACTCCCATTTACTGGTTTAGAGACATACCTGACTGTTAGGGAAGTCAGTGAGGGAACTGCTAGGAACCCTGTTATGAAAATAGAGTATGTGAATGATGTGCCCCAAATATTTGGTGAGACAAAAGTTGAGAACGTGAACCTTATCTACATCCCAGTCTATGTATTTGAACTTGCCTACAAGGGCAAGACGAGAAAATTGGGTGTTAACTCATTGACAGGAGAGGTAATTCAAATTCATCAATGATTGTTTATATCCCAAATGGATACCCAACCTTTTCTCTCCCCTTCTATTATCTTTGGTTTTCCTGCCTTTTCCATTGATTTGCCTGACCAATCCCTTATAACCACATCAAATGTCCTTCCGTTGTATGTCACTCTTATCCTTCCGTCTCCCAGTTCTTCGATGTTAACTTCAGGGGCCATGCTGTCCTTCACTATCAAGTAATCTTCCATATAAGCCCAGCCATATTTTTCCATGCTGGAGAGTTTAGCAGAAGCAACTAGTTTTTTGCCAAAATTACCCAATCCCATGTTCTTAAGTAAATCAAAAATCCTTTTTAAACGTTTCCCTGCAATTATTTTCTATACTTCTATCTCTATGGCTATTGGTGCGTGATCTGAGCCGTATACATCTGACAGTATCCAACTTCTTTTTACCTTGCCAACTAGGTTTCTAGAGACAATGAAATAATCTATTCTCCAACCTATGTTCCTATCTCTGGCATGGAACCTGTAAGTCCACCACGTGTAATGCCCACCATCCTTAGTGAACATCCTAAAAGTATCAACCCACCCGTCTGATAAGAATTCATCCATCCATGCTCTTTCCTCAGGAGTGAACCCCGCATTACCTTCGTTCTGTTTTGGGTTTGCAAGGTCTATTTCCTTGTGGGCAACGTTGAAATCACCAGTTATTACAACGGGTTTTTCCTTCCTTAGTTTGTTTGCGTATTTGTGTATCTCTCTATCAAATTCTATTTTGAAATCTAGCCTAGTTA
>JALWQZ010000008.1 GCA_027077895.1 Microcaldota archaeon
ATTTAAAAAGGTTTATTAATGCTAGAAATACCGACATAATCTGACTTCCGGTAAAGGGAAAACTTATTAAATGAAAACATCTAGAAGAATTACCCGGAGGGGTTTGGTATGACCAGCGTTAGTGTTAGTGCTCTCAATACATATGTTAACATTCTCACGCTCATCAAGAAAATAGAAGGTACAAAGGACTATTTCTCATATAACGACTTGATGGATGCTGCCAGAAGGGAGGGACTAAACCCCGAGGCAGTGGAGGCTTATCTGGACAAACTCAAAAGAATAGGTACAGTATACTCCCCAAAACCCGGATTCTTTAGACTAGCAGACTGATTCTAGATAAATTTAAAAACCCCTTACGAATTAGAAAAGTATGCTTGAAACGAATCCTAGAGTCTCAAACATAGAACAAGCAACTAGGGATGTGGCAGTACCAGCAATGAAACTGGAGGCAGAGGGGGAACATGTAATATGGCTGAATTCTGGAGATCCTTCCAAATATGGGTTCCAACCACCTGAGCATGCCAAGAAAGCATTCAAGGAAGCAATAGACTCAGGACTAAACGGATATGGCCCCAGCCCCGGTCTACCAGAACTAAGGGAAGCAATCATCACCAGAGAAAAAAAACTGAAGAAGGTGAAACTAGACACGTCCGACGTCCTGGTGACAACGGGTGTCAGCGAGGCACTGCAGTTCATAGTTCTAACCCTAGACAAACACGGATCAGAGATACTAATCCCAGACCCATCATACCCCCCATACATTGCGACGACCCGACTGTTTGGTGGGAATCCAAAGGGGTACAAACTAGATGAAAACAACAACTGGGAACCAGACATAGATGACATGAGAAAGAAGATAAGCCTCAAAACTAGGGCCATTGCCATAATAAATCCAAACAATCCAACAGGGGCGGTTTACAAGAAGAAGACCATAAAGGACATAATTGACCTCGCGGGGGAGTATGGCCTGCCAATAATAAGTGACGAGATATATGACCTATTGGTATATGACGGAAAGCACGTTAGCCCAGCAACTCTAACAAAGGATGTCCCCATATTAATGTTAAACGGCGCATCAAAGAACTATTTTGCAACAGGCTGGAGGATGGGGTACATTGCAAAGATTGACCCTGAGAACGCGCTGGACGAGGTGTGGGATGGGATAAACAGACTGGCCAGGCTCAGGCTGTGTACAAACACACCTGCACAATTTGGGTTCCTGGCAGCAATCTTAGGATCGTACGCATATCTTGGAAGGTACAAAAAGATGTTGAATTCAAGAAGGAAATTCACGCTAAAAAGGCTAAGGGAGATACCTGGGCTGGATGTGGTTGCGCCTAGGGGTGCCTTCTACCTATTCCCCAAATATAGAGGACCGTGGAGGTCGGACAAGGAGTTTGTCCTCCAGTTGCTCAAGGAGGAGAAGGTTCTATTCGTCCACGGGTCAGGATTCGGGAAGAACGGAAAAGGACATTTCAGAACGGTGTTTCTGCCCCCAAGGAGTATACTCGAGGAAACCTTCTCTAGGTTGGAGAGGTTCATAGAGAGGCACGCCCTTGCAAAGGTGAGGGCTTAGTATGAAGCCAGTAGAAGAATTAGCCACTAGGTTAAAGGAAAGACCCATGGTGATTATATTTGGGAGTTTCCTTCACGGTTCTGGTAGGAGTTTTCTAGCAGACAAACTAGCAACAGAACTAGCGAACCAGGGGGTGAGTGTTGTCAGGATTTCTTCTGGGGAGGTGTTCAGGGAGATAGCATCATCTGAGGGAAAAACAATTGAGGACTTCATAAGGGAACTCCGAGAAAACGAGGTCAAGGCCAGAAAAACAGACGTAAAGGTGGACACCACAATCAAAAAGCGAATCATCGAGAGTCTAGAAAATGGCCACGTGGTCATAGTTGACTCAAACCTGGCTCCATTCTATGCTAAGGGAGTAAAGATTCTAGTAAAGGTGGACCCAAGGACCGCTGGAGAGAGGGTATACAGAAACAGAAGAGGAGGAGACAAAGAGTTCAAAAGTATAGAAGACACGGTCAAAGAGTTGAAAACAAGGACAAACAACGATGTCCAGAGATACAAGGAACTGTCAGAGGACCCAAACATACCTGAAGAGTGGCGGCAAGTGTACAAAGCAGCAATAGATAAATGGGGGGATGAAGGCGTATTTGACATAGTAGTCGACAATTCTAGGACAGTGGAAGACAGTATGTCAACAGTATTGAAGGGTATATTAG
>JALWQZ010000009.1 GCA_027077895.1 Microcaldota archaeon
CATAAAGAGAGTGAGAATCCTTCCACAGAAATGCTTATAAATGAAACAGCTCAAAATTTAGTTCTAGCTAGGATAATTAAGGCCATTCCTAGATTTGTAGCCACCGATGGTAAAGAGTATGGCCCCTACGAACCAGAGGATATAGTTAGATTACCAGAAGAGGTGGCAGATATACTTGGTGAGCAGGGGTTGGTAGAGATACTCTAATGGGAGTTGATAAGGATGGAAATGCCGGATACAATAAAGGTGTATTGCCCATACTGTAAGAGCGTTACACTACATAAAGTGAAACCCTACAAGAAAGGAAAGACCAGGACACTGTCTAGGGGTCAAAGGCATCACGAGGAGAAAACAAAGGGATACACAAGTAAGATAGCAGGTAAGGTACCTGTCTACAAGCAGGCCAAGAGGCAGGTTGTGGTTTTAGAGTGTACTGTTTGCCACAAAAAGCATTATAGGACAATAGGTTCAAGGACGAAGAAGACCCTACAGTTAGAAAAGACGGAGAGGTGATATCGTGGCGGAGTTAATAAAGAATCCTAAGACGAGTTTTATAGAGGTAGAATGCCCAAAATGCGGCAACAAGCAGATTGTTTTTAGCAACTCTGCCACTATTGTTAAGTGTAAGAGTTGTGGAGAAACACTTGTTATTCCCCAGTCAGGAAAAGCAAAGATATTAGGCAAGGTAGTTAGGGTTTTGTCTTGAGGTGTGTTTATTGAAGAGATATGAGTATCCTTCGAAGGGAGACTTAGTTGTTGTTAGGATAAAAAGAATAACGAATCATGGTGCTTTTGCTGAGTTGTTAGAATATCCAGGTAAGGAAGCCTTCATACACATATCCCAGATTGCTTCTTCTTGGGTTAAGAACATCAGAAACCATGTTAGCGAAGGTCAGGTGAGAGTGGCTTTAGTTACCTTTGTTGATCCAAGGAAGAGGTTGATTGATGCATCTCTAAGGTCGATAAAACCAAATCAGGAGAAAAGAAAAATTAGTGAGTGGAAGAGGGAGAAAAAGGCTGATAAGTTGTTGGAACTCATAGGCAAGAAAGAGGGCAAAAACTTGGATGAATTGTATGAGATATTTGGATGGAAACTAGTTGATGAATATGGTGAACTTTATTCAGCACTAGAGGAAATCGCAATTGAAGGGGAGAAAGCACTTGATGGAATTGAGATACCAGATAAGTGGAAGAGCATACTTGTTGATTATGCGAAACATTACGTTGAACCACCTAAAGTTTCTATTAAGGGAATATTAGAATTGTCCATACCTGGCAAGGGCGGTGTTGATAAGATAAATGAGTTACTAACTCCTCTTGTTGAAGATGGATTTGAGGTTATTTATCAAGGTGCTCCTAGGTACTTCGTAAAGATTGAAGGGAACGATTACAAGCAGTTGGAGTCTAAGATATCTAAAGCGATTTCTGTTTTGGAGAAAAAGGTCAAAAGGTATGGTGGAATCTTAAAGTTTGAGAGGCTTGAGGAATGAAATTGCTGAAGTACTGCCCTCACTGCGATAGATACACGTTTGAGGATAAATGCCCTGCCTGCGGCAGACCAACAGTTATTGCCCACCCACCTAAATACTCTCCGAAAGATAAATATGGGGAGTATAGGAGGAAAGCTAAACTCAGAGAGAGGGGATTGAATTGATCGAGTCTAAGATTGAATCTATTAGGAAGAGACCAAAGTTGAGGTCGCCTATCTTGATTAGTGGTTTACCTGGATTAGGGCTAGTTGGTAAATTGGCAGTTGATCATATGATAAAACAAACTGGAGCCAAACCATTTGCTAGAATATACTCTCCTCATTTTCCACCACAGGTGAACATAGTTCAGGGTGGAACCATTGAGGTCCCTCATGACACTTTCTATTATGTTAAAAGTAGAAAGGGGAAAGATTTAGTGATACTCGCTGGGGATTATCAAGCAACTACTGCTTTTGGCCATTACGAACTTGCTGGGGATGTTCTTGATTTTGCCAAGAGGTTAGGTGTGAAACAAGTTTATACCCTTGGTGGTTATGGTGTTGGTTTTTTATCAAAGAATCCCAAGGTCTTTGCTGCAGTCACTGATGAAAAGTTAAAGAAAAAAGTTTCTTCTGTTGGCGCGACATTTGATAGGGTTGGGGGTATAGTAGGTGCAGCAGGTTTACTCATTGGTTTAGGGAAGTTGAGAAAGATGCAAGGCGTTTGCCTTATGGGGGAGACCCATGGGCAGATTATTGA
>JALWQZ010000010.1 GCA_027077895.1 Microcaldota archaeon
CGGTCTCTAGGTCCAGTCCGTTGAACCTCTCCAAGTAGTTGAACACTGCTTCTCTCGCTATTTCGTCCACTGGGATCTGCTTTCCCTGGAACTCCTTCACTGCCCTCCCAGCGATTATTATGCGGATTGGAGAGATTACCTCGCCTCCACCAAACTCTGGCGTTGCTTCCCCACCTATTAGTAGGCCTTTGTCAACATTGTGGTGCAGTATGGTTCCAAAGTTTTCTAGGTAGTACTTGCTTAGGGCAATGCTAACCTCCTCTGCCAATGCATCACATATAGTATCTGGGTGGCCTAATCCTTTCCTCTCAACGACCTCTGTCTTTGGTTCTTTCCAGGCAATGTTTTCAATTGACAGGTTCATTTATCCCACCATCACATCTTTTTGATTGTTTCCCACCAGTCCTTCATCCTTGCTTCGTACTCCATCTCCCCCTTCATTTCCTCTTCTTCCTCTCTTCTCTTCTCGTCTTTCAGTTTCTCGTATTGCTTGGGGTCTAGCTCTTTTAGGATTGCTAGATACTCCCTTTCATATCTGGATTTCATTTCAGCAAACTTCATTGCATCCGCAAATCCCTGGATACCGTGCAGGACCTTCCTTTCTAGGTAAATCAGGTCTTCCACATAGTTTAACTGTTTCTTTGAAAATTTATTGCTCTTCACCTGGTTTACTATGTACATGGATTTTGGGATGTATTCCTGCGTTCTTGTTGTGTGTGTCATCATTTTATCACCTGAAAATGTTTATATTCCTAAGTTATTAATAATTATTGAAATAACTTTCAATATAGGAATATGGTGATTGCATGCCAGGCGAGTTGCGCGATCTTGAATCAGTCGTCAAGGAAATGGTTTATCTGAGGAAGAAACTTGGAATAAACCAAAAGGCGTTGGCCAGGAGGGCAGGGGTTAGCCAGTCGTTGGTGGCGAAGATAGAGAGTTCATGGGCCAGGCCAAAAAAGGGAAAGAAGATACAACCTAGTTACGAGGTAGTTAGGCGATTGTACAATACACTGTTATCTGAATACTACAGGCACGCAAGCGGGAGGACAGTGAGAGATGTCATGAGCAAACGGATTGTCTATGTAAATGCTAATGATAGCGTAAAGAGGGCGATAGCGCTCATGAAGAAAAACGATTTCTCCCAGTTGCCGGTTAAAGAAGAGGGTTCGTACGTTGGCAGCATTGTGAGCAATGACTTGCTGGACGTGGATTACAAGACGAGGGTTAGTGAGGTGATGGGGCCATGTTTCACGATAGTCCCAGACAGCATGCCGATTGAGAACGCTAGAGAACTTATGAAGACTGCTAGACGAAAGGCATTGTTAGTGCAGGATTCAGAGACAGGCCGAATTGTGGGGATAGTTACCCCTCATGATGTTATGTGACCTAATAATTTCAAAACATTTAAAAGTGAACTAATGCAAAGCATAAAACATGAAACACGGTTCTATACTTCCAATTGTTGCATTGGTGGTCGCTGCAGTTGTTGTTGGTGCAGCATTGTTATTTGCTTTCCCTTACAAACCAACCCAACCACCCAGGGTAAACGCTGTAAATGCCACGGAAAAGGGAATAAGGACAGTGGTTAACGATACAAATACGTTTGCAGTAAGCATGTATCACGAGTTAGAGAACTCAAGGGGCAATGTATTCTTTTCTCCGTACAGCATATACTCTGCAATGGCGATAGTTTACGAAGGGGCTGAGGGGAACACGGAGAAGCAATTGCAGGAAAAAATACCATTTCCAGAGAAAGCAATCCTAGAACCCAACTTCGCAGCGATATATAACAGGATAAATAACGCTAGCAAAGACTATACTCTGAGAACTGGGAACGCATTGTGGATCCAGAAGGGCTTCCCAATAAACTCCAATTACCAGCAAAGGGTAGAAGAGTACTATGGTGCAAAGGCTGCACTGGTGGATTTTAAAAATCAACCAGTGAAATCAGTTCAGACAATAAACGACTTTATCTCCAAGCAAACAAATGGGAGGATTCCAGAGATCTTGGACCCAACTGATCCTGCTGTTAGAGACTATAAACTTGTCATAACAAACGCGATATACTTCAAAGGTACCTGGAAGTACAAATTCAATCCTAAAGACACTAAAGAACAGAACTTTTATGTCTCCAAGGACAAGACAGTAAAAGTCCAGATGATGCACATGTACCC
>JALWQZ010000011.1 GCA_027077895.1 Microcaldota archaeon
ATGGCTAGAAGAGCGAAGAACATAAAGAAACCATGGCAGTGGGTCACAGAAGACGGGCTATTGGCAATGTACGTTTTGGAGGGAGAAACGAAACTGTTGAAGTCTCTAGCAAAGAACTATAAACTGACAGAGTACAACTCCAAATTCAAGTGGTTAGAAGGGAGAAGAGATGTAATCGAAAGCCTGGCAAGCAGGTATGACTTGAAGCCTGCGTATGTTGAACTAATGCCAATATATGACCCCTGGGTTGTTGAGAAGGTATACCTCTAGGTTAGCACTAGCCAGTAATTCAAGAAATTCTTCTCGTGTTATTTTTGCCTCACTGATTATCACTCGTACTAGTCTGGGTTTTACTGGTTTGTTGTGTATGGGAACAACTATTCGCTCTCCATCTCTGGCCAAAACCAAATGTGAACCAGTTTGCCGAACCGGTCGAAAACCAACTTCTCTAGAATACAGATTATTCGGCGTGCAGGCAAAGGAGTTATCTTAGGCATCTATCTCAACTCTCTGCACACCAGTGAACCTTCTCAACATTGATACTGCGCTCTTTCTCTCCTCTGGTGGGAGTGACTCTAGATATAGTTTATTGCATCTTTTATGTTCTCCAGTGCTTCCTCGGTGGTATCCCCTAGAGAATGGCAACCGGGTGGGTAGGTACAAGAAATATGTGCCACCAGTCTCATTGATTTTCAATAACAACATCAACTTCCATACTAGAATTTGAATTCGGACAAATAGATATGTGATTAGGTAGGAACTAGGCCTTTCTAGCGATCCAGGCCTCACTAATTAGAAACAAACCTTCTAGAACAAATATGGCTGGCAAGACCCACTGGGACTCTAAATAGCCAAATATCTGAGACAACCAAGCCACTCCTGCAAATAGGAAAAACGAGCCTAGAGCCAGGAATCTGTTTGAAACGTAGACTCTAACTTCCTTTGGCATATCCTTGTATCTCATACAACCACCGATAGGTTTATTGAAAACTAGAGATAAAAAACTATTGTGAGAACAGGAATCGCAGATTTACCTCTGCATGGCGGGCACGCTCCTCCTTGGCTGTTCAAAAGGATGGTCAAATTGGGTAGAGCAATCACTGAGGCGATTATTTTAGAGTATGGAACAGTGGAGTTTCTGAGAAGGTTGTCTAACCCATACTGGTTCCAAAGCCTGTCAATGGTTCTAGGGTTCGACTGGCACTCATCTGGGACAACGACAGTTACACTGGGTGCCTTGAAAGAGGCAATAGATCCTAGCCTGGGTGTAGGCATTGCTGGTGGAAAGGGAAAGGCCAGCAAAAAAACACCAGAAGAAGTTTCTAGACTTGGAGACGAACTTGGGTTAGGTGAAGGGAAGACCCAAGAGTTAATAAAAACTAGCAAACTGTCCGCAAAGGTGGATAATGCGTGTCTACAGGACGGTTATCAATTGTACCACCATACACTGGTATTTGACGAACACGGTAACTGGGCTGTAATCCAGCAGGGCATGTATGGAGAATGGGCCAGGAGGTACCACTGGTTCAATGCAGAAGACTACTTCAATGACCCAGAGAAAGTCGCGGGAATGAGAAAAGAGGGGGAAGTTGTCAACCTAGCATCTAGTGAGAGTGAGGAATCAAGAAAAACCATCGTTGACCTAGTTAGTGAGAGACCAATTCATTTGGAGAATCTAGTCACAGGTTATCAAAGAACGTTGTTGAACTGGGATTCAAAACTAGCAATGCCCAGAACAATCAACTGGAGAGTACTAAGGCAGGTGTATGAAATCCAACCGAGGAACTTTGAAGAACTCGTTCTAACCAAAGGAGTAGGTCCAAGCACTTTAAGGGCTTTGGCTTTGATAAGTGATGTCGTGTTTGGAAAACCACCAAGTTACAAAGATCCAATTAGGTACTCATTTGCTGTTGGTGGAAAGGATGGTGTACCATTTCCGGTGGACAGAATGGCAATGGATGAGGCTACACTCACACTGAAGGAAGCAATAGAGATGGCAAGAATAGGAAACAGGGAAAAAATGAGGGCACTGAAAAAGTTGGATTACATGCTAGGAAAACAGAAAAGGTAAATATCGGTTGTATAACAAATCTATAGGTGATGTATAATGAGTTATACAAGCATACAAATAAAACCTGAAACCAGGATAAGATTAGCCCAGCTCAAATCTAATCCCAGAGAGACCTATGATGAGATAATAAACAAACTACTAGATCTGATACCCAAGGGGGATGAGGAAGGAGAGTACACAGACGAATTTAAGGCTTCTCTGCTAAGGGCAAAACTGGACATCAAAAAAGGTAGACTTGTTTCACTAGAAGAGGCAAAAAGGATTCTGGGGATTGAATGAAGTGGAAGGTTATATTCGCAGAGGAGTCACTTAGAGAAGTGCTGAACCTAGACAAGAGAATTGTTAAAAGAATGATCCAGAAATTGGAAAGCATATCAACTAAGCCAAGACAGCATCTGACAAAACTAGATGGATACGATGAATACAAGTTAAGGGTTGGAGATTATCGTGTCCTTGTTCTCCTATCAGAAAAGGACAGGTACATAATTATAGAAAGCGTCGGCCATAGAAAGGATATCCACAAAAAGCTAAAGAGGAGAAGAAAAAGGAGGTAGAAGTGAATGCAAATGAGCATAGTGAAGGTATACAACATCCTCCTAGGCACTTATGGTCCTCAAGGTTGGTGGCCAGTTACTAGAAAGGACCACCCCGAGTATTTTCCTGGAAGTTATGACCACCCTAAAAATGAGAAGGAAGCATGGGAGATAATGGTGGGGGCAATCCTGACTCAAAACACTGCATGGAAGAACGTTGAAAAAGCACTAACAAATCTAATTAAAGCCAAGTGCCTTGACGTGAAATGTATTGCAAGGATGTCTAAGAAAGAACTGGCAGAACTAATCAGACCTGCCGGCTACTACAACCAAAAGGCAGATAGGTTGAAGACCCTAGCCAAGTACATGCTAGACAAGTGGGGAGGAAACCTAGGTAAATTTTTCCACAGGCCTGTCATGGAAATAAGAGAGGAGTTATTAAACATAAAGGGGATTGGGAAGGAAACTGCCGATTCAATAATACTATATGCAGGAAAACGGCCAATATTTGTTGTTGACGCGTATACTAGGAGAATATTCTACAGACTAGGGTTAATACCTAGTGAGAGAGAAGAGTATGACAAGATAAGAGAAACAGTTGAAAAAGCGTTTTCTAAGTTAAACGAAGAGGACAAACGAATAGTATTCAATGAATTTCATGCACTGTTGGTTGAACACGCGAAACAGCACTGTAGAAAGAAACCAGTATGTGAAGGTTGCCCGCTAGGGGAGGGGTGCAAACTCAAAGCCTAACTGAGAATGTTTCCTTGTAAATCCTCTTTCCCTTGTGAGCATCCTCACCAGTCAACTTTCTCGTCCTCTTTATTTCCGCATGGAACTTGTTCTTCATCCTCTTGACTAGGTCTCTAGCAATCTTCTTCGAACCAACATAAACATCTATCCCTTCTTTAATCTCCCTGACTCTAATAACCCTTGCTCTAGCATCCTTCATGGATATTGACTCTGCCAGTTTCTCCATATCATTCAATACTTCCTGCTGCTTCTCCCTAGGCCCCCTAATCTGAATCTTGACCTCCCAGTAATCCCCTTTCATCTTTGCGCAAACAGGACACTGGGTCTTCAAAAATTTTATGTAGAGATCCCTGTCTAAACAGATATGTGAGTTCTCAATAAGCCCGCATATCTTAACTTTAAGTTCTATGCCCGAGTTTTTAACAGAGATGTGATCTAAGATCAGGTCTGGCTTTTCGAGATCCGTCTTCATCCTCGACTTCATATACTTCTTCAGAATGGCCTCACTTGGCTCGTACCACTTACCTCCAACCTTCACTCTCCCACAGTGCACGCACACAGGGAGTTCAAGTTTATGAAAGACAACTAGATCTGGGTGATCCTTCAAATAGCAATCTATACAGAATTGGCCAATAAACTCCTTCTCTCCACTTGTCGCGCCACACCCAGGACAGACTCTCATATCACTTCCTCACATAATTAGAGACGTCCAATGTTTCACCTATCTTTGGTTTGAACACCCTCGCACCTAAATTGTCTAAAACCCAATTCCTTACCTCATCCTCTGATTCTGGATCACCGTGGTTCAGAATAACGACACTGGGATTCACCTTCTTCAAAAGCCTGTGGATACCATGCTTATCACAATGCGCAGAGAAATCAAAGTACTGGATGTTTGCAAATGAGAAGTCTAGATCATAACCGTCAACATTTATCCTCTTCTTCTCCCTCAACTCTCTTCCAGGAGTGCCCTCAACCTGATACCCAGTAAAGAGTATTGATAGGTTGTCTATCTTTTTCTGGTGCGCAGTTAGTAGGTAATAAAGAATTGGTCCACCGTTGAGCATACCTGCAGTAGAGATGACAACACTGGGCTCGTCAAAAACTTTCTTCCTCTCCCTCTCATCAGCAATCCAGTTCACCCATTTTAAGGCGTTGTACAATTCTTCATAGTCTCTTATCAGTTCTGGGTATTCTAAATAAACCTCTGCAACATCTTGGGACATACCGTCTAGGTATACAGGCACATCTACATTGTGAGAATACAAAAGTTCTGCGATCTCCTGAGAGCGACCAACAGCAAATGCAGGCAACAGGACATTCCCACCTGCTTCTATTGACTTTTTGACCTCTTCAACAAACTGTTTCTCTAACTCCCCCCTATCTGGGTGCTCCCTGTTCCCGTATGTGGTTTCTATAGTAATAACATCAGCCTCTGGAATCTTGTCGACCTCTGCTGGCCTGTGAAGTCTAGTTTCAGTGTCCTTGTAATCCCCAGAATATATGAATCTAGTCCCATCTAGTTCAACGTATGTCATCGCTGAACCTAGGATATGCCCAGCATCATAATACGTAAAACTGGCATCCCCAACCTTTGTCTCCTTGTGGTAGTCAATTTCAACAGCGTTCCGCTTAAACCTCTTTAAATGGCTCTCGTACCAGACCTCCTGCTTCTTCATCCTAGCAATTTTCAAAAAGTCCTTCAGGAGTATATCCACAAGTTCGTAACTGCCAAATGGCATAAAGGTCTTTGGTTCGCTTCCCTTGTACAGTAATGGCAATGCCCCAGAGTGATCCAGATGAGCATGAGACAGTATAACACCATCCAGATAACCATTGATTGGCAGGGGATACGCAGGTTTTGGCTCCTGGAGTTTCACGCCGTAATCAAAAAGTAACCTGGTGTTATTTCCCTCAACCAGAACACCACTCCTACCTACCTCATTTGCAGCACCATTAAGTGTTATTTTCATAAATACACCTCCTAATTACTAGTCTTCTGACTAGGTTTGGTCAACAGGCCTTCCCTTGATATCCAAGCATGGACAAAGAATGGGAAAACCAGTGCCAGATAAAACAAGAATGTTAAAACATTTCTAATTATTATATGTGGTATCCTACCTGCAATTGCAACAGGAAGAAGCCAGACCCCAACTAGAATTGTGGAAACCACATGTGCCTTCCAACTAACATCCGGCTCTAGGAACCTAAACAGAATATACAAAACGACTGGTGCAAACCATGTATATGTAAACGAAAAGAAGTATAAGTCAGAAAAGAAAACCAAAAACAAGGGGTACCTTTTTATCCCATCCTCTATGCCAGTCATTATGTCATCCTTCTCAAACAACTCTCTAGACACAGAGTATAGTATGGAAATGTCAAGTGGGACAAAGAATATGAAGGTTATCATCCCAACCAGAAGCCGGCCTAGGTGTATGTGGGTAGTTACCTGCATCACGTGAACCATGGAGTATATAATTGGATTTCTCAGAGAGTCGAGTAGAGAATTGTAAAACAGTAGTTGGACAACTCCTGCAAATAGAAAGACCAACATCAAAGCAGAGAAGTGCAATAGGAACGTGTATACCAGCTTCTCCCTCATTTGCATTTATTCTCAACTCCCTTTACTTCTGTTATATTGAATGGCCACTCGACTAACTTTCCACATAGATATATTGCTGGGTATCTAGTAACGTTGAGATATGTAGTAAGTGAATTTACAACTGTGGAATTCGTGTCAACTGGGAATGCCAGGACGATGAACTTCCCCTTTGATGCATCTAGTATCTTCCCTGCCTCGAGAGATTCTGGTTTATCCCTCTTGAAAAAATAGAGGATTAGATGTGGATGAATATTACAAGAAGATTGGAGAACCTCACCCGTCAGGTAGGCCTCGGATTCTACGGACATGTACTGGTCAAGTACATCATCTGGAACCTTCGCATTCTCTAGCCTGTATGGAAGGTTAAAGTGCCCTAGGCTGGACAGCAGCATGTAATACCTAGCCTCTGCGTATGAACACAAACTAGGAGCATACGAAAAACTCCTCAAGTCTTTTATCTGGTCTTCCAACTGGTTAAGTTTTTTCGACGTTGAATGGTAATATGCCTGACCAATATACCATCCAGTGCCAACTCCTGCCACATAAAGGAACAAACTGGACAACAAGACAAATAACATAACCGATTTGCTAGTTTGGGGCATAGGTATAAAAATGAAGTTCCTAGTAAATAAAACCGTATGGACCTATTGACGTTGCTCACAGATGCATATCTACTTAGTTTCATACCTTCCATAGCATTATCTTTCTTCTATTATTTCCTAGCAATAACACTGGCCATCTCTCCAGTAAAGAAAACCGCAAAGGAACCAGAAAAACTGCCGTTTGTAACGATCCAAATACCTGTGTACAACGATGAAATTGTAGGCAAGTCCATTGCAGCATGCTTAGACATGGACTATCCAAAGGATAGATACGAGATTCTAGTCGCAGACGACTCCACTGACCCCAGTGTAATCGCACAAATTGATAAGTACAAGGACAACCCACAAGTCAGAATCATACGAAGGAAAAACAGGGAGGGATTCAAGGCGGGCGCTCTGAACAATGCAATGAAGTACACTAGAGGGGAGATAATCGCTATATTTGACTCTGATTTCATTCCTCCAAAGGACTTTTTGAAAAGGGCGGTATCGCATTTCACTGATCCAAAGGTTGGTGTAGTTCAGGGTAGGTGGAGGTTTTTCAACCTAGATGAGAACATGGTGTCTATATTCGCCAGCCTAAGCGTCCTTGCGTATCAATACCTGGTATACCCTGCAAAGGACATGGTTGGGACACCCTTGTTGTCTGGATCAGCAGTGGTTATAAAAAGAGAGATAATGGAAAAAGTTGGGGGGTGGACCCCCAAACTAAAGGCTGAGGATATGGACCTAGGTCTTAGGATAATAGCAAACGGGTACAAGATAGTGTTCGACCCTGAACTAGCAGCACACTGTCAAGCACCATTCACCCTAAGTTCGCTAGTCAAACAACAGATGAGATGGACCTATGGAGGTTTGGAGGCGTTTAAAACACAGTTCCACAAGATATTCAGGTCAAAAAATTTGTCCCTGTTCCAGAAGGTCTTCCTGACATTTATCGTTTCGTTAAATTTCAACTACGTCCTAATACTCCTTCAATTATTGGTGGGTCTCACTCTGGGAATATTCAACATTCTACCATTTGGCCAGTTGTGGTGGCTAGTTCCAATACTGGGTGGAGGGTACTTCGCAGGAATTACATATGCATTAGTGAATGAGGGATATCAAAAGATAGCAGTTAAGGGGATACTATCAACACTACTGGTAGGTGTGGTTATTTCATCAGCGAACACGTACGCAATATTAAGATTCTTCGCCGGAAAGGAACTCCCATGGTACGTTACCAAGAAACACGCCTCAATCCCTAAAACCTCGTGAGGGAAATGGAACTAATAAATCTAATTGATTCAATCCTGATATGGGTTAACCTACCCCTGCTAATTCTACTCTCTATCTGGTTTATCATTCTACTCCTCCCAGAAAAGAAATTACGAAAGATTAGAGACTATCCGATGGTATCAGTCATAATTCCAGTTTACAACGAATCAGAAACAATTGAAGAGTGCATCAATAGCATAAAGGGAAATGACTACCCCAAAGACAAACTAGAGGTTATTGTTGTGGATGACTCAAGCACAGATGGAACCTACGAAAAAGCAAGCAAGATGGGTGTCAAACTGATAAGAACAGAGAAGGTTGGAAAGGTGGGCTCTCTGAATGAAGGGCTAAAACTAGCAAAGGGTGACATAATAATCACAGTTGACGGTGACACTTTCATCCCTAAAGATGGAATAAAGAGGATTGTGAATCAGTTTTCAGAAAAAGATGTTGGGGTGGTTGAAGCAACTGTATCCATGTCAGGAGAGTCGATACTTGAAAGGTTCCAAAAAATAGAGTTCTCCATCCTATCGCCATTACTCGAGAGGCACAACTGGATTAACATCCTCCCTTTCTTGGGGGGGCAGGTATGTGGGTTTAGGAGAGAGGCACTAAAGGACGTAGGGGGATTCCAGTCGGGCACAATATCTGAAGACTCTGATACGTATGTTCAAGTTATAAATTCTGGCTGGAAGTCAAGATGCGCTAGGATAGATGCAAAAACAAGGCCAGAGAGAAAAATAACCAATTTCCTGAGACAAAGGAGAAGATGGATGCTGGGTGGTTTACAGGTACTTGTAAAGCACATAAAACCAAAAAAACTGTCTGTTTACTACCCTGTACTCGCAATGGGGACCTGGTCCATATTCCTTAGCCTAAGCCTGATATTCAATGCGTACGTATTCTTCTACTGGTTCAGGGATTTTACATTTAGGGGAATAATCACATAC
>JALWQZ010000012.1 GCA_027077895.1 Microcaldota archaeon
ATATATCATCTGACAATCTTGACTTCTTTGACGAGGCAAAGAAGGATTTATTGACGGCTGCAGGATACGAAACAAACAAAGTAGTGGCTGGGCAGTTGAGGGATCTAGCAAACAAGATGTCCGGATACAAAGAGTCAATAGCGAAGAAGGCGTTGGCGGTTTCGGACCTGCAGAATAATTCTAGTAACAAATGCAGTTCCACGTTCCTTGGTCAGTACTCCCAAGAAACTGGCATACCGCAGGACGTCCTATTCTCATTAACTAGTATCTCAAACCAGCCGACTGACGATGATCTAATAGGCTTCATAAATAAGGTGAAGTCTGGGTATTACGACCAGTACCTGCCTAGTTTGAAGTCAGATAAATTCTGTGGTGCCAGCCTTTACTTTGCGAGGGCAATTGAGATGGCAAGGAATTTGACCAATCCAGCGAAATCAAATAGGGCCGTCGCAGTCCTGAAGGTCGAGGATCCCACTCATCCGCTTATTCAGGGGATTTCCCAGTCTATTGACCTAGTTGACAGGTATGGGAATCCAGTTCCGTTTGTCCTAGTGGCCACTGGTGCGGGATACACACATGTTGTTGCTAGTTTGGAAATAACACCAGCGTACAAGGGAGAGAGGTTGTGGCCAGCCATAACCGTCAGGGATCCAAAGTATGGGACGCATGTGTTCGGCAGGGGTGTTGTTGTTTACTACGCCTTCCCGCCAGAAATAAGCCCAGTGTTGATGAATGACCTAGTGAAGTTTATCCTCTATTGAGTTGCTCTTTCATAACCCTAATCTTTCCATTTCTTTTTTCTCCTCTTCTTTCTCTTTTAGTTCCTTTTTCAGTTTCATTATTATGGAGTATATCCTGCCCTGCTGCTCGTAGTAGTTCATTAGTCTCCTCAGTTTCTCTGCTCTTGAGATATTTTCCATTTCAGTCACTTGTAGTTTGCTCCTCTCACTATCGTACCATCTGTCTATTATGTACTTTTCTTCCTTTGGAGTCGTGGCTCCCAACTTTTTTGCTATGTCCCTCACCAGATGGACGCTTAAGTTTTCGTATTTGTCTAGTGCACCTTCACGTTCTAGTCTGAATAGATAGTATGAAATAAGCATTAATTTTTCTTCAGGATCTAGGGATGTGATTTCTCGTAGTGAGTACCCCTTGTCTTCTTTTGATTCTTCGACCTTTGACAGCCCCATTCTCTCCCGGACCATATTTGCAATCTCATGCCTGTTTTTTCTTACTTTAGCATTTGCTATGCAATAACATAATGGTTTGATGCTTTAAAAACCAGTTGGAATTTTAATCAGGTGTGAGTTAATATCTTATGCTTTGGATGACGCACGTATTGATTGGTTTGTTCTTTTATCTTGTGTTGTCTAGGTTTGGGGTTCTCCCAGTTAGCCTTTTGGGTGTGTTGTTTGTTTCGCTGGGTTCTGTTCTTCCGGACATAGACCATCCAAGGTCCTTTGTCAGTCACTTGTCTGCGTTTTTCAGGTTTGGATCTAAACTAATCCACCTAGGAGGGCACAGGGGACCGATGCATACGATATGGGCAGTTTTGTTCTTGACATCCCTGGTTATTGCTATTACTAGGAGACTACCAATTTCCGCTCTTGTGGCGAGTTCTGCATTTGCCCTTGGCTACGTTGCTCACCTGATTGCTGACTCTTTCACTAGGTCTGGTGTTGCTTGGTTCTATCCAGTTGACAGACACAGAATTAGTGGACCCATAAGGACAGGTGGTTTTATAGAAGTAGGGTTGTTCTTTGTGATGAGCGCAATGGTGTTAGTTCTTGTCCATTGAGCGCTGGGGGAGGGATTCGAACCCTCGTGGCCTTTCGGCCACTGGCTCTCAAGGCCAGCGCACTACCTGGCTATGCGACCCCAGCATTGTCTCTATGATTTGGTTTCAACTCATTTATATTTTTAAACTTCACCTGAGATACTTACGTTATGCCAGTTAAAAAGTTTAAAATAAAAGGTCACCCTGAGGTTGATAGATTCTTTGACAAGAAGATTAAAGAGTGGGAGAAGAGATATGCAGATAGGGTGAAGATTAGGCCTGAAAATCACATTTATTTTAAAACGGTTGACACTCCGAGCGTTACCAAATCTGAGACGGCGTCTGAGTTTATAGACCGAATAAAGGAAGCATTGAAGCCTCATTCTAGAATAATCACAGCCAGCGATGTGAGAAACACAATGGAGTTTATAAAGAAGATAGAGGAGATAAGGGATTGGGGGGAGGGCGCCAATGTAAAACCAGTAATTTGGATTGAGGATAAGGAGAAGGAGGTTCCTGCAGACATTGACGAATTATTATCGAAATTTTTTAGGTGGGAGCCACTTTCTGATTCAGAGAGGAAGAAATTGATTGATTATCTTAACAGCGAGGTTATCTGGCCATTTATATCTTATGAGAAGGGCGGGCGGCAGTATGTGGAACTTGTTCCCGGTGAACGCATACCGAAGGATGTTGTCCCTAAAGAGAAAGCGGCTGAGTGGTTACTAGACTTTTCTGAGAATAAAGACGCATTTTATAGTGTCCTTGACAGGTTACTAGGTGTTAAAGAGGTTGGTAGAGATGACCAGGACAGTTTGTATGACGCATATTCACATGCATTGCGTGCAATAACCCTATACCGGTTTAGGGGTGCATTGTCTGATGAGCATTACAAACAGATACTGGGTATAATCCAAAAGAGAATAGGAAAGTCAGGACTGGAGATTACGATTAGAGAATTAGAGAAACAAAAGGCTGATGCTGGACCAGAGTTTGCGCGTTTGGTTAGAAAGGCTGTTAGGCATATAAATTCCAAGTAGTGTGCTTTAATATTTAAATAGCACTTTCTCGTTAGGTTTCCGAGGCGTTGGATATGATAGATAGATATGAGATAGTGAAGGTGACCGCTAGGCAGGTTTTAGATTCTAGGGGGAACCCAACGGTTGAATGTGAAGTTCACACTAAGGGAGGCGGATTTGGTAAGGCTATTGTCCCTAGTGGAAAGTCCAAGGGCAAGAATGAGGCTCTAGAACTAAGGGATGGAGGCCTAGACTGGAAGGGAATGGGAGTTACGAAGGCAGTTTCAAATGTTAATGAGGTCATATCCAAAAAGATAATAGGCATGGATTCTAGAAATCAGGAAGAAATTGACTACACTATGATCTCACTGGATGGTACTGAAAATAAGTCAAGACTTGGCGCAAATGCGATATTGTCTGTTTCCCTGGCCGTGGCTGTGGCTGCTGCATCAACAAAGGGAGTTCCGTTGTATTCACATTTGAATGCATTGTTTGACAAGCCAGAGATGACTATGCCTGTTCCATTTTTGAATATAATAAATGGTGGAGAACACGCAGGGAACAAATTGTCTATTCAAGAATTCAAGATCGCACCTGTTGGAGCAAAGAGCTTTGGTGAAGCAATGAAGATGGCATCTGAGGTTTATCATGAATTGAAGAACGTTATTACCGAGAGGTATGGAAGGAAGGCTATTAATGTAGGGGATGAAGGGGGATTTGCACCTCCAATATCTAAGACCCGAGATGCGCTGGATCTTATAATGGAATCTATTCATAGAGAGGGATACGAAAAGGAGATTAGATTGTCCCTAGACTCTGCTGCGAACTATTTTTGGACTGGAAAGTACTACAAGATAGATGGTAAGCGTATGAAGGGAGATAAACTTCTAGACTATTATATGGGCATCCTTGATGAGTATCCTATAATAAACTGGGAGGACCCCTTCTGCGAATCTGATTTTGAGCACTTTGCTAGGATGACTGAGTTGGTTGGCAAGGAGATCCAGATAACAGGGGATGACATCTTTGTCACAAACCCAAGGTTGATCCAAGACGGAATCAGCAAGAAACTAGCAAATGCAGTTCTTCTTAAAGTAAACCAGATCGGCACGTTAACCGAAGCAATGAGGGCGGCTAAACTGGCGTACAGTAATGGTTGGTATGTTATGGTTTCACATAGATCAGGGGAAACTGAGGATACGTTTATATCTGACCTTGCAGTTGCAATATCATCAGGCGAGATAAAATCAGGTGCACCGGCTAGGGGTGAGAGAACGGCGAAGTATAACCGATTGCTCAGGATAGAGGAGGAATCTGGATTTAATTACGCTGGGAAAAGGTGGGAATTGAAATGAAGGATAGAATCGTCCTTGTAATCCTAGATGGTTGGGGCTATAGGGAACAAGAGGAATGGAATGCTGTTTATGAAGCAAACACTAAGAATATAGACAAGTATACCTCAAAGTACCCTTCCACTTTGCTATCTGCTAGTGGGGCATCTGTTGGGCTTCCCGAGGGAACGGCTGGTTTTTGTGAATTATCCTACTATCTATTTGGTGTGGGCAAGAAAATGGTTTGGGACAATCAGAAGATAATGAAAGAAATTGATAAGGGCAGTTTTAGGAAAAAAATTGAACCTATCCTGAAATCGTCTAGACGTGTTCATGTGTTCGCGCCACTCACAGAGAATGGGATATACTCACATGTTGCAATGTTGAAGGATATACTTGGCTTGGCTAAGTCAAAAAGGAAAAGACTTTTTGTCCATTTGATACTTGAGGGGAGGGAATCTGGCCTCCACTCAGCCTATGATCTATTCCAAAGGTGGAAGGATGACGCACTCGTAAATAACCTTGCAAGCATAGTAGGTTCTAGATATGTTCTGAACAGGAATGTTAGTTCTTTGATTGATGAATACCTATCATCACTTGCAAATCCCCAAGAAATATTCCCATCTTTTGTTTCTGCATTGATGACTGGTTATGACGATGGCGAAAACGATTTCACAATGAAGCCTAGAGTGCTGACCCCAGATTTGGATCTTCTAGAAGGGGATACTGCATTGGTTTTGGGTTATAGGTCCAACAAGTGGGACTTGCTGTTAGAGTCCTTAATAAATGCTGGTTTAAATGTTTACATGATCTCCTACCCAAATAAATCCAACGTGAATGTTGTGTACAAAACAAGACCAACCAGTTCAGGTTTTATCAAATACATCGCATCCTCAAAGGGGAAAATAATGAAGATAGGGGAGACCGAGAAGGCAATGGACCTCACATATTTCTTTACAGGTGGCAATGACATAGGTGATACGAGTATATTTCCATCTCCTGCGACTCTGGATTACTCAATAACTCCTGAGATGGCATCCTCCGAGATCACTGGTGAAGCATTGAAGACGGTTAAACTCAAGGAGTATGATCTCATTGTAGTTTCGTTTGCTGCTCCAGATGTTGTTGCTCATACAGGCAACTACGATGCTCTGTTGAAGGCGCTGGAAGTTGTTGATGATGGGGTTGGTAGGATAGTTAGGGCAGCACAGAAAGAGGGTTATGTGCCAATAATTACTGGTGATCATGGAAACGCGGAGGAGATGTATAGAGAGGGGAAGTTGTATCTGGGGCATACTACGAATCCAGTTCCATTCATACTCGCTAGCGATAAGTACAGAGGGGTAAAACTTAAAGAAGGAAGTCTAATTGATGTTGCCCCAACGATGGCAAAGATAATGGGTAAAAGGGTTAAATTAGATGGCAAACCTCTGTTCTAAAATCTGGTTCTAAACTCACTTCTTTGGTTTGTACCTAGATTTCAATGCGGTTAGGCCTTTCTTCGGTTTTTTGTTTGTGGGTAGTGTTTCTAGTATCCTGTCTTTGTAGTAGTAACCTCCAACTCCTGAACCCACAACTATCAATACTAAGAGTATCCATATCCACCATGATGAGTGCTTGTTTGTGCTGACGCTTGCCAAGGCAATTTTCTTGGTTGGATTGTTTATGGTTATCGGGATTTTGATCGTCTTGTTCGCGTATTGCAGCACTACATACCCGGAGTATAGTCCTGTTGTGTTTGATATTGTTAGTGTAACTGTCCCAGAACTATGTGGATTTATTTTTACCGAAGATGGGGCAGATACAACCTTTGATATGTTCCCCACTAGCGACAATGACATACTTAGTGAGGTGTTCCCGTTGTTTCTTATATCTAAAGTTGCTGTGTTCATGTCCACTGCTTCAATCTCTTTTGGTAGGACATCAACCTCCTCCACAGATGGTTTCTTTGCAACAACCTGTTTCTTGACGATAGTTATACCGATTGCTTTCCATGTTGATTCTACACCTATCTTAACAGTTATATTTCCAGTCTCGTTTGGCACTATATACAACTTGAATACTGTGCTGTTTCCAGGGTCTAAGTCGATAGGCGTGTTTGGTGATAGTGTGTAATTAATACCATCCAACCCTAGTATCTCGGGTTTTATTATATCTGAGCACGTACCATCGTTTTCGACTGTGAACATTATTGTGTTATTCACGTTTTGGTATATTGTTATCTGATCAGGTATGTTCAATATCTTAAAGTAGTAGTCGCATTTGCTTGAACTGACACTCCCTCCACCTCCTGATGATGAACTGGTAGTTGTGGATGATGATGTGCTTGAACTGCTGCTACTAGAACTGCTGGAAGTACTGCTTGAAGTGGAGGTCTCGTTTATGATGTACGAAGAAAAACCTTGCACCTTTATGTCCACTGTGCTCACATAACCACCTGATACTGAATACGAAAAGTCAGAGGTAGATAGGTTCGTGCATGTGCTACCGCAGTGGAAGACCTGAATCTTTGCAGGGTCTATTTCTAGGAATGATAACCCAGTTATATTCAACCAACCACTGAATCCCATTAGATTGCCTGATACAAAATCGAACTCTGCTTTGTGTTGGTCTTTATTCTCTGAAAATGATGTTAGGTTGAATTTTGGTGTGCCTGTGAATTTTACTGTCCCGGTTAGTGTCAGGTTCGCGGGAGCATACACCCAGGACCATTTTACAATAGTGTTATTCGGCAGTGGCTGGCTTAAGTTGAGTTTTGTGCCGTGGTAAGTTATTGTTAGGTTAGGTAGTAAGGAGAGTTGTGAGAGAGTTACCTGTTTTTTCACTGTTATTGTCTTCTTCCACCATGCTGGGAGGCCGTCTGATTTATCTACTAGTAAGACTAATGTCCAGTTCCCAGTTTTGTTTAGTTTGGGGCTTGTCCAGTTGAACTTCCATGAATCTGACGTATTTGTCCATGTCCAGTTCCCTGTCTGGTTTCCAGATGGATTAAATAGGAATAGTCTTGCGGTTGAAGAACTACCACAGTTTCCTAGGCTGATGTTCATTACTATGCTAGAGTTCAGGTAAACTGTTTTGTTGAACGTCACATTTGAGTTCTTTGCTGTCCAGTTTCCTGTCCAGTTTGTTAGCATTGATGAATTCAGGACGAGGTTATTGTTGTATACACTTTCGTCTGGCACGTTCGATGATATGCTCGCAATTAGATACCAATAACCTGACTCGTTTTGGGTCACGTTTACAGTTCCGTTTAGTGTTCTGACTTCTGTTCCGGTTAGGTTTGCAGAAGTAGAGTTTAGTAGTGTACCGTTGATTGTCACGTTTACAGGTAGGCCCCAGTATACCGATGATATGCTCGCGCCATAGTTCTTTATGTCTGCTGAAGTGACGTTTAAGTAGATTACAACTCCGGATGGGGCGATTATTGCTTTGTACTGGTGGGATAATGACGTTATCCCTAGGTCCGGTGCCTTGCCCAGTATTGCAATGGATGTGCTGTTTGCTAGGAGTATGCTAGAATTGCTTAGGTTTGATATATTTGATAAAATCTCTGGTTGTCCCATCGCGGATTCGAATCCTGTCTCTAGGGTTGAATTAACGGTTCCGTTCGAGTTTAAGAGGAGTACCCTCGTTGGGTTTGAATTTACCACGAGGACAAATCCATTGGTCCAGTTGGATATGGCCAGTGACCCAGTGTACGATGTTAAGTTTGAATAGTTCATGCTGGTTGTATTCACTTCGTATATCCCATCGCTTGAATTTGCGAATAGGAATTGGCCTGCTAGTGCGAGCATTGATGCGCCTATGCTCGCGTTTGAGGTTATGTTTCCATTTGTTTCGTTTATCTTGAATATGTGTGAATTAGACGCTGCAAATATGTAGTCGCCATTTGCTGATAACCAGTTGATTGTTTCGTTTGTTCCGTTTTCCCACAGTGTAGAATTTGTTAGGTTTCCTGTTTTGGCTAGGTTTGTGCAGTTTATTGCCAAGAGTGTTGTGTTGTTTGTTAGTACCAGACCCCCGCCTCCGGATATCATTGGGGCGGATGTTGTGAAGTTTAGTTTGGTTGAGTTAACGACGTCTAGGCTGGAGTTTAGGAGGTATAAGCTGTCGTTTGCTTGTACGACTAGGTAGTTGGAGCATTCAACCATTGAGTGAACGGTCGTGTTTTCTAGCAATGTGCCAGTTGATTGGTTCGTTGTGTTGTAATATTCGAGGCCTTCTGATGTGGGGAACA
>JALWQZ010000013.1 GCA_027077895.1 Microcaldota archaeon
TATCAACATGCTCTGCTTCTCTTTCCTTCTCCACCCTTTCCCTCATGGTATCCTCTAACTCCTTTTTTAACAGATCACTCGTCTTGCCAATATCTCTCTGTTCCTCATCCAGTTTAGATGCAATATCAAACGCTTTCTTGTCTAACTCTAATAATCTCGAGGACAGTTCATTGCTAACGTCATAGACATCATTATGAAGATTCAAAAGAAGGGCAAGATTCTTCTCACCTAATTCAACTAGCCTAGTTACTATTTCGTCATCTTCCAACTCCCCCTTAATTCCTAGCCCATGATGCTCCAAGATATCATAACCTCTGTACTTCTTTAGAATTTCCCTCAACTTATCAACGTTGTATTTTCCCATTCAGACTGGCCTCCTCCTTCTAGCCTTGTCAACGGCATTCATAAACTTAATAAGATGATCCCTCCCATCACTTAAACGCCTGATAACCGCCTCCCTATCTTCTATATCCTTTCCTAACTGATTATCGTGTTTTCCTATCTGATTCAGTTTGAACTGCTTTTCAACCAAGTCGTACCTACCCTTATCAGCATACTTAAGGGCTTTGTTTACATTTCCAAGAATCTGCTTCAATCTAATGTTCAGCAGCCTTGTATTAACATTTCCTTGCTCTTCCATCTTCCGGAGATGCTCCTCTACATCCTTTTCAGAAACTTGGTTAACATCCATAAAAAGACCTAAATTCTCCAACAAGCCGGGTTCAGATAAGTCAACAACTGCCTTTAACTTGTTCAAATTTATCCTATCATCTACCATAACCTCACCTTCTTATCCAAAGTTTTAAATTACTTCTAAAATAAATATCCACTGGTGGTTGTAATGGTGTCAATAGAAGAACTCAGACGGAAAGCAATGGAAAAATCAAAGAGGAGGGTGAGAGAGAGTTTATACAGAAAAGACAAACTCATAATAGAAGCGATAGATGCGATAGACGAATTGGATTCTGTTTATAACCTAATAGGTGAGAGGGTAAAGTCATGGTACGCGTATCATTTCCCCGAACTAGAAAAATTGGTAACTGACATGGAGACTTACCTAGCAATAATCAACGAGATAAAATCTAGAAAGTACCTCGAAGTAGCAAAACTAGCGGCCTACACTAGTAAACCGGAAAGGATCGTAGAAGTAGCAAAACAGAGTGTTGGGGCAGACATACCTGATACTGACCTAGATAGAATAGCAAAACTGGCGGAGTTGGGCGTAAGTATAAAGAAAACAAGGGAAGAGACAATGAAATATATAGAGTCCAGTTGCAAGGAGATATGCCCTAACTTGTCTTACCTAATTGGAGCCAACCTAGCAGCACGTTTGTTGTCCCATGCTGGTGGACTAGATAGACTGGCAGAAATGCCGGCATCAACTATCCAAGTTCTAGGTGCTGAAAAGGCGCTGTTCTCACATCTCAGGAAGAAAACAAAACCTCCGAAACACGGTGTAATCTTCTTGAGCCCAAGTGTAAAGAACGCACCGAAGTTTCTTAGAGGGAAGGTGGCGCGGGCCCTAGCAACAAAAATCGCAATAGCAGCAAAGATTGATTTCTTCTCAAACGGCAAGGATTTCAGAGGGGATGAACTAAAGTCCGAGTTAGATAAAAGGTTAGAAGAGATATCTAAAATGAAAAACAGAAAACCAAAACCCAAAAGGAAGGGGAGGAGATGAAGGAAATATTCCCAGGGGTATTCAAAGAAGGAAAGAAACTATTCACTCTAAACCTAGCGCCTGGGAAGAGAGTTTATGGCGAGAGGCTCATTAAGGTTTCAGGCAAGGAGTATAGAGAATGGAAACCAAACCACTCAAAACTAGGAGCCGCTATACTAAACGGTCTGAAGAACATGCCCATAAAACCAGGAACGCACGTCTTGTACCTAGGGGCCGCCCAGGGAACGACAGTAAGTCATGTTAGTGATATAATAGGTGATAAGGGATTTGCGGTCGCAGTAGAATTTTCTCCAAAAGCGATGAAAGACCTACTGATGGTAGCAGAGAGTAGAGAAAAC
>JALWQZ010000014.1 GCA_027077895.1 Microcaldota archaeon
GAATTCGATAAAACCCTAGAGTGGTACAGCGAGGAATTTGACCTTGACCTAGCAAAACTTCAGGACCTGGGTTTACTCGCAATATTTGCATTCCACCCAAAGGACTATGGAAAATTCGCACCGCACCCCCTAGACGGTGAAATACTCCGAAAACTAGACGCCATAATCTCAAGTCTAGGAGTCAAACGGGTCGTGGTGGATTCGATAACACCAATATCCCTAGCAGTCAAGGACATATCAGACTATAGATATTCACTGTATGAATTCATAAAGTTCATGAAGGACAGAGGAATAACAACCGTATTCATAGCAGAGGAAAAAACAAGGGACGTAACCAAGTTTGGGGTTGAGGACCACCTAGTGGATGGTATACTAAGAACTAGAAAATTTGAACTAGACGATGGGAGTTACGAAACCCAAATAAGAGTATCAAAGATGGTTGCCACGAACTTCCCAGAAAAATGGTTCCCTGTGGTCATGGGCAGAACAGGCATTACGATAAGGCCTTTTTGAAACTGGTCTTCACGGCTGCCAAGTACAGAGCGAGTATGAACACAACACTAACTATCCACAACGTGAAATGATACACTCCAAAGTTTTCCCTACCTAGAAACAAACTAAGAACAATTCGAAGCATGTTCCAAATAGGGAAAACAACTAGGCCGACAATACTCCAAATGATCTTCTGGTTTCTGGGGATACCTCGCGTTGCAAGTAATAAGGATGTGAGTATTGATATGGACGAGATACCAAGGCAGTCGTTACTCACAGAGAACTCACCAAATTTGCTCCCAATATGATTAGCACTAACAACAACCGAAAGTCCCATGTTGGACAAGAAGGTCCCAGCAGTGGATGCCATTGCATTCCTAAACAATCCCAATGGAGAAAACCATAACACGCCATACATAACAACAAATGAAACAACAAAGACTTTCCAATCTATGTCTACCATGGAACATCCTTCAACCCAATTATGTATGCACCAATATTTGCTAGCAAATCAAATACAACCGTCAAAACCAATATTAACAAGGCACTAACAAGCCCTGGAAGAACTATATCTCTTGTAACCAAAGATCCTAAGTACACAAGGAAGAAAGCGCCCAAGACAAAATCCCACTGGTCTAAGAAGGGTGCAAGTTCACCGCTCTTTAAGTTAAGCCTTCTCTTTATGAAACTACCAATCGAATCACCAGTCATAGCACCAAGTGCCAATAAAAAACTAGTCGCAGGATTAACCACAGGGACAAAGATGTACTGTATCACACCATAAACAGTCCCTGCTATAACACCACCAAGAAATCCTTCAACGGTTTTGTGCGTCCCTAAAACAGGCCTGCCGTCAAAAAAGTTCATCCCCATATCCAGCCTAGACTTCCCCCTAAACAAGACTGCCGAGGCATTTGCTATGTAAGCAGGCATTATGTATAATATAGACGAAATCAACAAAGATAAGTAATAATCCATAGTATGTTATTGCACTTTTCCAAATAAAAAGTTGAGTAAAATGGGATATCTAGACATTCCAGATGATATGAGGGACAAATTCAACAGGTTCCTGGATTACCTAGGGATAAAAGAACTAAACCCAGTTCAGGAGAAAGCAATTAAAACAGGATACCTGCGTAGAGAAAACTTGGTCGTTGCGAGCCCAACAGGGTCAGGAAAAACCTTAATCGCAGAGTTGGCAATGCTAGGAAGGAGAAAAGTAGTGTACACATGCCCATTGAGAGCGCTGGCAAGCGAAAAATACAAAGAGTTCAGGATATTCGAAAAATTTGGAAAGACAATTGCAATAAGTATAGGCGACCTTGATTCTTCTGATTCCTGGTTGGACAAATATGACATCATTATTACAACAAACGAAAAACTAGACTCTTTGATGAGACACAACAGCCCATGGCTAAGGAAGGTAGACCTACTAGTCATAGATGAAGTGCACTTACTAGACACAGACCGAGGTCCCACACTTGAAAACATAATAATGAGATTCAAGTA
>JALWQZ010000015.1 GCA_027077895.1 Microcaldota archaeon
GAGTTTGAAAATGAGATGTACAAGATAGAGTTAATGCTCCCTAACTGGGTTCACGAACTAGTTCCTGAGGGAGTGGGTGACGAACTGGAGAAGCCATTAAAGTATTCCGGAAAACCAAATGTTTGGACAAGCTATATTGACCAGTTCAACAAATTGTACCCTGGGGCTGATTATGAAGAAATTGAATATGAACCATTCCACCATTACAACCTAGTTGGGAAGTTGATAGACCAGGAGAAGGCTGGAGAACTGGCGATGTCTAGGTTTTACTACTTGTTTAACGAACTAGTCGCCTTAGATTTGGCAATAAACATGTACGCAATTGAGTTCTTCAAGTCTAAGGGCTTTGATAGGCTAGTCATACCTCCGTTTATGATGAGGAGAGATGTGGAGGCTAGGATTGCTTATTTAGAGGCATTCAAGGACACAATATTTCCAGTTGACGACGACATGATCTTGATTCCCACATCTGAACACGGGATTGTTGCGTATTACGAAGGAAAATTGTTTGATCCTGACGATTTGCCATTGAGGACGTTGGCTTGGTCTCCTTGTTTTAGGAAAGAGGCAGGGTCTCATGGAAAGGATACCAGGGGAATATTTAGAGTCAGGCAGTTCTTGAAGACGGAGTTGCACACAATGACCAAGAAAGGTGAAGACTTGGATGAAGTTTACAGGTACGCAGATTTGGTTCAGGAGTTCTTGGATAGTTTGGGATTGCCGAACAGAGCAGTTATTGTTCCAAGTCAGGATATGGACAAGAGGGCTTTGATACAGATAGACGTTGAGACGTGGTTCCCGGCCCAGGGGAGGTACAGAGAGACACACTCCATTGCAACTGTTGATACGTGGATATCTGAAAAGTTGAAGATTAGGTACGGTGCTCCAGGTGGCGAGAAGGAATTGGTTAGGAATGTTTACGCTACTGGGGCCGCCTCTGAAAGATTGGTCTGCGCAATAGCTGAAAACCATTATGATCCAGACAAGAAAGTAATTAAGATCCCAGAAGTGCTCCAGAAATATACGTTTGGGATAAAGGAGATTCCAGTTGAGTGATTTTTCATTGATGTGGCAGGCCCCACTTATACAACCATTTTATCTCCTTCTCACCAAGGGCCCGGTTGAAAATCATGACATCGTCTATGGTACCGTTCATGTAACTGGCATATTTTCCTATATTTAGTACGCTCCCATTTGGAACATATAAATAACCAGATGATTTAGCACTCGCATCTAAACTACTATTAACGAATATCTTTTTATCTTTTGTGCTCTGATCCCATGTGAACGCTAAACCCCACCACTTGTTAGGGGATAATATCTGACCATTGGAAGCTAGATCGTCGGCGTAGAATCCAAAGTAAGCTCTATTATTTCTCCTAACTAAGTGTAGAAATTCGTCAGTGGTTTGACTTCCAATAGTTAACAGAGGTCTGTCTTGAGTAGAGTCATCTAGGAAGTACATCTGGGATACAACAGAGAAGCTGTGATTTTGGAAAGTAGTAATTATGCTCTTATGGGTTGTACATTGAATGTAATCATTCTCACCATCAAACTTTAACGCCTTTCCCTTAACGCCGGGAACCTGTTGCACACACCCAGAGCTATTCACATTACACACATTCGTTCCATTGTAAATCGTTCCATCGTTCCCATTTCCACTATCATCTGGCACTGTACTACCTGAAACATCATCAAAAGGCCACCAACCAACAAGACTCCTATCGGCCGTTTCTTCGTTTACTGGCAAGGCCACGATGTTTGTGCCGTTGCCATAAATCTCTACGGTCTTACTTCCGTTAAAGCCTGAGTTCGTAAGCAGATCACAAACTGCCTGCTCACCGGGGCCAAGGACAGGATTACTTGCGTTAACCTCACACATTGTAACCCATACGTGCGGGTCCGAGGTTCTAAGCGTTGTAAGGTTTAACGG
>JALWQZ010000016.1:0-6244 GCA_027077895.1 Microcaldota archaeon
TGCCCTGTCTCTTATCTTTAAGACCTTGTTCAACCTCTGGCTTCTCAACCACAAGTGCCTCACATCTAGTAAAAACTCTGGACTGTGGTCTTTCGTTATCGGAAATCTTTCTGCCTTGTGGACAACCTCCAGCCATTCACCAGATATTTCGTATCCACCTGGGGCTCTGGGATCCTCCTTTAGTCTGCCTTTAACCTTTATGCTAGACTCAATGCTAAGATTACCCGCTTCTTCAAAGAAATTATTATTTGGCTTGAATATGATTTGGACTATTCCAGTTGCGTCTCTGAGAACAATAAACACAGCGTTCTTTGTTGTTCTATGGCGGTATACCCATCCCCAAACTTCTACTTCCTCACCTATGTGTTCTGACAATTTTTCCACGTTTATTCTCATACTCACCAACTCCAGAACGATTTTTTGTATTCACGGATTACATGAGTATCCTTTGGGTCTACCATCCTGTACTTTGTTCCTAGGTATTTTGGAGAGTGTCTAAGAACCTCTTTAACTAGGTCATCTGCCCTGTAGGTTTTCCTTCCTCTTTCGCTGTATACCCTCCCGTCATCTGTTACACCCACATTATTGTATTTAAAAACAAACTTGTTTGAGTTACTGAAGTCAAACACAGATGGTCCGGTTCTTTTCTCGACCTTGGATATCTCCCATGTATCCATGTCTAGGATTAACTCAGCAGACCTTGTTGCATCAGTCCACCAGAAGGCATCCTTTACTATGAAGCCGTGATTTTCAAGGTTCGAGACTATCCGCCTTGCAAATGCTTCTAACTGGCTCCAAACAATCTCGTCGTTCTCTGGCTTTATCTCCCATTTGACAGCAATAAGGTTTTTACCATTTGTTTTTCTGCCTCCTGCCTTTGGTAACTCTCCTGTCTCTAGATATTTCCTGCTTGCTAGGACGAACTTGGCCAGGTTTTTTGTACTTACAGGTGATGCCACATTTCTATTCTTGTCGACTGGATCTATAACGATTAGAGGTTCGCTGAATTTCTTGATTATTTCTTCATTACAACAGTACTGGTCTTCTATATCTATCACCACAGGTGTCTCCCATACGCTGGCCTCCTCCAAAACCCTTTTGAAACTACCATACTTGACGACTAGGAGTTCCGTCAGATACCCAGAAAATCCATGTGTCTTTATCTCTGCACCGTACACCCCTATTTGCCTCATAAACCACTTTAACAGCAACACACTATCCCTATCCTTTAATTTCTTTTTTATGTACTCGTTGTGTAGTGGAGTCCTGTCCACCGCAGATTTTATCCTATCTCCCTGGGACATCTTGTATGCTGGGACAATCTCAATTCTCTTTTTTCCCTTTATTAGCCTAACGTATGGGTGTTGTGCGTAGTGCACTTCCATTTTTGCGTTTATCTGTTTTGATATATAGCGACCCACTTGAAGCCCGCTCTTTTCTAGTTCTTTCAAGCCCATATTCTTCGGGAAAAGAATGAATATATCCAGATCAGATTTGCCTTTTAGTGCAGTTCCTCTAGCCATCGACCCTACGAGCACTGCCTCAAATCCGAATTTAGTTTTGATCATGTTTATTATTTTCCTTGCTAACGCTGTGTTTTTCCTTATCTCAGCATCACTTGGTTTTATTGTTGTAAGCACCTTATTTATGTCCATGAGCACACCTAAGTTTTTTATGTAAGTGCTGGTTTTTTATATATATGCCTGGAGAGTACCGAGTGAGTAAAGTCCAACTTTCTGATGAGGAAGAGAAATTTTTGGAGTCCCTTAAGAATGCAACATTTAGAACTATTTCTGATGCAGATCTACAGAAGATCGTTTTGGTTGACAACGAAAGGGCAAAGTTTATTTCTGATGTGAAGAACCTACTATCAGATATTGGCATTGTTGTTCTTCCATATAACAAGGATATCGTCAGACCTAAGGTACGCGCATTTGTAAGGAAGTACGTTAAGAACCCCAGTGGAGATTTAATCGATGAAGTTATAAACTACTTGTTCTCACTTGGAATCATTTCTCCTCTAATGGAGGACCCGAAAATAGAAGAGATAATGATTAATGGGTCAGGCACCCCTGTGTATGTTGTTCATAGGGATATAGGCGTGTGCAGGACGAATTTGATTATAGAGACAGATGACGAATTGAAGTGGTTGGTTAACAGGATCTTGAACGCCAGTATAATAAAGGCAGGCAGTACCAGACTGTTTGATGGTTCACTAGAAGATTCAACTAGGTTCAACATTGTTTTGCCCCCCTTGTCAAAGAGCCCGGTTGTAACTATGAGGCGTTTTACTCCGCAGCCCTTCAGTTTAGTAGAACTGGTCAAAAACAATACGATGGATTTAAACATCGCCGCTTTTTTGTGGTTGGCTGTTGAAGGCATGAATGTTAAACCCGCCAACATTTTAGTCGTAGGAGGAGCCAGTTCAGGTAAGACAACAACGCTCAATGCCCTTTTGGGGTTCGTTCCTACCGGTTCCAGAATAATAACGATAGAGGATGTTCCAGAACTCAACCTGTCAAATAGGGAGAATGTCATATCTTTGTACACTCAGTACAGTAAGAACCCAGAGGATGTTGTTACGTTGCAGGACCTAGTGAAAGCATCACTCAGAATGAGGCCAGACCGGGTCATTGTTGGAGAAGTTAGGGGGGAGGAGGCACAGGATCTTTTTGTTGCTATGGATATAGGATGTTCAGGTTCGATGGGTACACTTCATGCGAACTCGGCGAAGGAGACTATTATGAGGCTAACAACACCACCCATGAATGTCCCCAAAACCCTGCTTCCACTTGTTGACTTAATTATTGTCCAGCAGAGGATGAACATACCTGGAAAAGGCCTCGTTAGGCGTGTTACGGAAATAGTTGAAGTGGGTTACATTGACAACATTAATTTTACCAGTATATTCAAATGGGTTCCAGAAAACGACACGTTTTTGTCGTACGAGATACCTCCGACTTACCTAGATAAACTGGCTAAACTGACAGGTAGAACAAAGCCTGACTTAATGAAGGAATTGGAGTTGAGAAAGCGCATACTGAAGACGATTTTAAATGATGGGGTTCTGTCCTTTTCAAAGTTTTACACAGAAGCAGAGAGAAGGCTAAGATCATTTACAGACCTAGACCTTTCCAATAACCCTTAATTCAACTAGTTTCTCCACCGCACTGGTTACTAGGACTTTACTGTAACCTAAAACATGTGACATCTCTGCAACATCAACCAGTCCATTGTTGTCCTTTATGTAGTTGAATACCTCCCTTATTAGGGGGTCTTCCATTTGTAGATTATCACTTAGTATTTCGTAGTTTCCATCTACATTTGTTGGTATTATTTGTTTACCAGAGACTATCTTCATGATTATATCAGATTTATACATCACCAATGATAAACCTATTATTATGATTAGCACGAGTATACCTGCAATCAGAATGACATTTACACACATGCTACCGATACACACAACACCTGTTTTGATCATTCCTTCGAACCTACAGTTTGTTATCTGATCTCTGCACAAGTATGGCATTGGTTCTTCGTATATTTGTGGGTAATCCCCTCTCTTTCCAAATGGATCGTATGTTATCTTTATGTTGCCAACGTATGCAGTTACCCAGGCGTAGTAGTTTCCCTCCCTCTTTTTTCCTATGTGTAATCTTGCAGGTATGCCTACCTGTCTACAAATCTCTCTGAATATTATTGATTTTTCAAAACTGTTGTATCCCTGGGAGTTTGCTAAAACTGACCAGTCCACATAGGATACTAGCCCAAAATCTGGAGTGCTTGATGGCAACTTGTTCACGTATGTTTCTATTTGTGAGAGAATGTCTGATCCTGGTTTTGTTAGGTCTAGTGAGGGCATTATCTTTGAGAAGTCTTGTTCATGATAGAAGGTTATGAATGGATCTGTTTCGACTAACATGAATGGTTCCTTATCTATTGGTGATTTGACTGGCATCTGGTTTAATATAGATGTCTGTGCCAGGTATGCAGGTATGTACACTATTTCTAGTGTGTACTTTGACTTTTTAGGCATCCTTATGCTCCAAAATAATTGGGACTTTGGAGAGACTGTTGACATTATGTTGGCGGGCACAAAACTTGGTGGGTATGGTTTGAAATAGATGGCTAATAACCTCCCAAATATCCCTCTTTTAAGGGGGGACATTATTAGGTATGTTCGTGACCTTTCCTTTACAAACGGTACATACTCAACCATGCTGTTTGTGTCATTAGATAAATCTATGGTGACTACTGTGTCCTTGTCGTTTGTGTTTTCTATCCTTATTGTCTGTGTTATCTTGTTATCCTCCATCTTTAGGTCTACATTTGCGTAGATATTTCCAGCAACACCATCTTGTGATTTTATTTCGTATGTTGATAGTTTGGCCCCAACCACTGGTGTGCTGTACTTTAACCCAGGTACCTGCATTATGGCGTTTCCCACCTTTATTGTTGGGAATATTTGTATGGAAATCATGTTGTCTATGTAGAACATGTTTTTCGTTGGTGAAATTCTAGTTGCGAACGTGCTTCCCGAAATTATCCCAAATCCCTCTTCGTCTTGCCCTATGTATGTCAATGCGGAACCAAGACTAGCAAGAAATATGATTCCAATCAGCAATGCAGCCGCCTTATTCAAGTTGCTTTTCATATAGCACTTCATATATTGGCCCCCTCTTTGTTAGGATGCTCTTCATGACCAATAACTTATCCACGATGAACTCCAGTCTGTCCTCTGTTCCAATTAACTCAACCAGGTTTTTATTTGGTTTCTCTTTTACCCGGGATAATGTTATGTGTGGAACGAAGTTTGTATCTGCTTTGAAACCCAATTTTGATAGTAGTCCGTCTATCCTTGTGTGGATGTTCACTAGTTCGGGGCTGTCGATTCCTAGCCAGACAATTTTTATGTAGTCTATGCTTGGGAACACCCCTATCCTAGTTGTGCTAGCATTTGCTTTATGTAATGAGTTTTTGTCTAATACCCTAATTATCTCCTTGGCAGTGTCTGCGCTCACGTCCCCTAGAAATTTCATGGTTATATGGATGTTTTCAGGTTCAACTGTTTTCATTCTTACTCCTGTTCTTCTCAATTCATCCTCCAACATTATACAGTGTTCTCTCACCTCTTTAGGTACTGGTGCGGCTATGAACAGTCTCATCTTATCCTCCTTTCATGTTCTGGTGTTCTTACCCAAATCTCTCTCGGGCCATTTATACTAGACAAGAATTCCTCATCTATGCTAACATCCCTATTTATGCTTTCGTCCAATATATGCTCTGTCTGAAATTTTATTACTACCCACCTTCCCGGTATAACTGTTCCAATTCTAACGAGGTCCTCCCTGTTTAGCAGTGGATGCCACACTGTTGTTACCTCCCAGTACCCTGACCAGTTGTTTAGAATGTCGATTGATTTTTTAACGTCATCCCATCTACTTCCGCTTACCTCTTCGTACTTTTCTGGGGGCGCTTTTATATCTAGCCTTATGTAATCAACCAGTTTTCTCTTTGTTATCTTTTCAATCATTTCTGGGTTTGATCCGTTTGTCTCCAGCATTATCTTCAATCCAAGCAACTGTAATTTTTTTATGAATATGGGCAAGTCCTTGTGAATTGTTGGCTCGCCCCCAGATATACACACACCGTTCATAACCCTACTGTTTCTAATTTCATTTATCACCTGGTTTCCGTTGTTGAGATTTTTTAGTCCTATTGTCTCAGGCACGTTGCAGAACTTGCACTTGAAATTGCACCCTTGGGTCCAGACCTTTGAGAATATTAATCCATTCCATGTGAACGCCTGGAGTTCTAGTCTTGCCACGTCCATAGCATCACTTCTCCAAGATAAATGAAACTGGTGCGTAGTCTAGAATGTCATACAATCTCTTTATGCTAGGTTCTACCTTTAGTTCCTTTGAGAATCTACCTAGACTGACCCTAAAGTAGTTCCCACCTGTGCTGGCGGCCTGAAGTTTCTTTTCGGTTTTCATCCATTGTACCAGGGCGTTTGTTTCGTTTGTGAATGTGTTGTAATAAACGTCCTTTATTCCAAAGTTTTTCAGGTTTATTCTTGAGAACCTGTCTCTAACCCTGTCTGTTTCCAGGTTTGCTAGTTCTATGTAGATTCCGTCGTTTTCTAGGAAGTTCTCTAGTTTGTTCTTGACGAATGAAATGACCTTCTCGGCAAATAGGAACCCGTCTTCACTCTTCATTATCTCTACGCCTTTGAATGCAC
>JALWQZ010000016.1:6254-7831 GCA_027077895.1 Microcaldota archaeon
ACTTATTGCAGAGTCCAGACCTACTAGGTTGACAATCCCAGGTGCATACTCTATCTGGAAGTACTGCTCTTCATTTTTCTCCTGTGCTAGGAATGGCAATATCTTGCTTTCGTTCATTGCTTTCTCTATTAACCTTTTTTTCATGGCTATTATGTTCTTGGCAGTGTTTAGTGTTTCTTCTAGCATTGAAAAGAACGTGACTTCATCCTTTGATTTGATTCCTATATATGGCATGTTTATACTGACCTCTTGGAGCACACCTGTCCTCATGGTTTCGAACCAGTTTTTCTTTTTGCCAGATAGTGTGTGGTTTGGTGCAATCACCCCCACGTTAGGTGCATCTGAGATTCTATGGTTAACAATTATCAAGTTATTGCCCCCCTTTAAGAACTTGTCTATTTTCTCAAGTGTTGATTCGGGTATTGGGCCATTTCTTAGTTTTATCACAATCCTAGGTGCCCTGAACGGCTTGCCCAGGTAATCACCATCAGTCATAACGTCTAGGAATGTGTCCAGGACCCTGACCGCTTCCCTCTCATAGTCTAGGTATGTATCTATTGATGTTATCCCGTTTGGGAGTATTGCCTTCTCTCTCTTTATGAAACTAGGGGCCTCCACCTCAAAGTTTAGTGTGGCCAGTGGGATCCTACCACCGTTTACCCCCTGCAACTGGTTTATCTCGTATATGAAGCCTTGAACAATCTGTCTTAGTTGATCATCGTTCATGTTTATTGTGAACGGCGCGATGAACAGGTTGAAGAAATCAAATCCCTGGCCTCCAGATATGTGCGTTGATCCTGATATTAATATCCTAGTGGCATGTGAAAATGCGGAGTCGCAGTGTTTAGGGGGACCGGCTACAGTTGTGTTTTCATCAATGAACAGGCCGTGTTTTAAGAACCATCTCAGGTCGTTTTGGAGTGAGGTTATCCTAGTTGGGAAGTAGGCTAAGTCGTGGATGTGTATCATTCCAGACAAATGTGCCTTTGCAATCTCTTCAGGGAGCACCTTTACTAGTGTGTACTCACTAGTTATTGCATCACCGAATCTCTTGTGTATTGCCTCAGGGTTCCTTGGGATCACATCTGGGGACTCGATTATTTTCTCTATGTCGTATATCGGGAGGCCTATCCTAGCGTACTCTTGCCTAGCCTTTGTGTATCTCCTTTCTAGAAGTTTTGAGTTTACTATGCTCCTCACCAGTGGAGCCGATATGTACCTCAGTTCTAGTCTCCTTATGTCTGATTCTACCTCGTTTGCAATTTCCTCACATACTGTCCGTGGTAGGGTGGTTTCTCTTATTAGGCTCTCGACTATTCTGTCTTTGTTGAACGGTTCGAGTTCTCCGCTTGATGTTCTAACATATATCCTGTGATAGTTTTCATAAAGTTTAGCAGCGTTTTCATCAATCTTTTTCAGTTCCTCTATGACGATGTCATCCATCTCATCTTCTGCCATACCTGGTTGTATCTTGTCTTTTATGGCCATTACAACTTCGGTTGTGGTCCAGTAAGAAATTCCCGCCTTCTCGCATTTTTCTTGGATAATCTTAGGGTTAAAATTCGAACCAGGCATAC
>JALWQZ010000017.1:0-19071 GCA_027077895.1 Microcaldota archaeon
AACTAGTGCTTATCCTGGTGTACTTGCCGTGTTTCTCTAACTCCTCTCTCTTTCCTGATTTTCTAGAATAAGTTATCCTAACCGGGTGGTTCCTTCCTAGTTTTGCCCTGTGCTTGATATACTCAGAAACAGCCCACGATTCAACCTTATTTTCAGGGGGGCTCTTTGTGAAAACGAGCAAGTCGACCGATGAGACACCCTTTGTTTCTCCTGCGGCTAGACTACCAACAAGATACACTTCTGCGTCTGAGAACTCTTTTGCTATTTGAGAGACTAACTTTGGAACCCATGATTTCCAGCGTTTTATGTTTGTTTCCTTCTCTTTCAAGTTCGCGTCTATGTACTTGGATATCTCCCTTGATGTGTATGCCCTATATGCTATTTCTATACCTGCTGACCCAACTAGAAGTGCTATCAATAGACCTACTTGTGCTGGGGAGACTGTGTACATCCTGTAAATGAGGACAACCAGTGCGGTTAGACTGCCGATTATCCCAGTTGACACAATCCACGGGTTGGCCTTTATCTCCTTTCTTAGTTTGAGCGCCGCTATGTTGACAGCTAGGAATATGATTAGGAAACCGCCGCTTCCTGCGATGGATATGGTTTCTAGGTTCACAGTGTTTGATATGATTAGTGAGAGGATTGATATTAGGACAAGGCCTTCGTACGCGTCTTTCCATATACTCTTCTCTGTTGACTTTGGCAACTGCCCGTATCTAGCGACCATGTAGCTCGCTCTAGCTGTTCCGTACAATGTTGCGTTTATGGCCGAACTTGTTGAGACGAGGGCCGCTAGCGCCACTAGGACAAAACCAACGTATCCTAAAAGTGGCTTTGCCACTGCTGCCAGCGCGTAGTCCCTAGCGGATATTATCTGCGAGAATGGGAGGTTTCCAACAGTCACTAGCGCTATTAGTATATATATGGCCGTTACAGAGACGACAGATATGTAGAAAGCCTTTGGCAGGTCGGATATATTCCTTATATCCGCCCCTGTGTTTGCTATTAACTCGAATCCTTCGTATGCTAGAAATATGATCATACCACCTGCTATTAACTGAGTTGGTGGTGCCCAGTTTTGGACTGCCAGTCTGGACCATTTCAAGAATGCTAGTCCTACTACTATCACTAGTGCCAGTATAGACACCTTGAACCCAACCATCAACTCCTCTGCCATCCCCGACAGTTTCGCCCCTAGTGCGTTTAGGACTGTAAATGCAATTATTGCAAGTGTTATCAGAATGTGCATTACCAGTTTGTTGTTACCGAAGAACGAGGCACCATAGGCACCGAACGCGTAGGCGTACAAGGATATCATTATTATGTAACTTGCTAGGAGGAAGATATTCAGCGTTCCAGAGAGGGATCCAGTGCCGTAGGCCTTAACTAGGTATTCTATCGTCCCTCCCTTACTGGGGAACCTTTTTGACAATTTAGCATATGAGTATGCGGTTAGTAGTGCAATGATTCCGGCGAGCAAGAAGGCAACTGGTGCACCACCCTTTGTCAATTGCACGCTTAGGCCTAGGACTGCGAATATGCCCCCGCCTATCATTCCACCTATCCCTATGCTAACAACTTCACCTAGCGAGAGAGTTCGTTCAGTCATTGGATTGATTTAGGAACTCTTTGTATTTATGCGTTGTAGAAACAGGAGGCGGGCGTGGAGGGATTTGAACCCTCGGCCTGAGGCTTAGAAGGCCCCCGCTCTATCCTAGCTGAGCTACACGCCCTCAAGTGAATTTTGTAAAGAACAATTTAAATCTTTTATCCCTCTAGGGACAGTCCGATCAGGAGTAGTGCAATGATTGCAGTGAACATCTCAGTACCCAGTGGTAATTGTGGTCTAGCCAGTAGGTACACAAATGCCATAACCGCTAGATACGCCAGTAGTAGTATCCAGCCTATGTTCATGTTCTTCTTTAGGTTTTCTAGACTCATGACAGACATGTTCTAGTTTTAGCACAAAAGTGTATAAATATGTTGGGCCCGCCAGAAACTTTTTTAACTCCAACACATCTAAACTAGTTGGTGATTAATATGGAGAGACTTATTCAGCCTGATGAAGAAGAAAAACTGTACGACACGTTAAAGAGTTACTATCAAAAACTCTACCCCGGAATTGAAATAAAGGACGAAGAACTTGTTTTAGGCCCGAATGAACTGGGCGATTTGTACTACACATTCCCCGGATTTGAGGAGATGGCTACATTCAACGAAAAGGTTGAAAGGATAAAGAAGGCAATAGGCCACGGTTACGACACACCACTTATCCTCGCTAGGAAGGGAGAAAAACTGATAATCCTAGATGGTCACAGGCGGGCTGTCGCAGCCTGGCAACTAGGCCAGAAGTGGAAGGCTCTAGTTCTTGTTTTCCCAGAGAACCACGAACTGGGAATGGAAAAGCAAATCCAGGGCAAACTGTCAGAGGTATTCTCCCAGTGAACCTTGGAACTTTTTATAACCCCCTGTTCTAAATTTTATCACTCTGAGGTGTGCACCATGCCGAGATATGATCCACTGGAAATAGAGAAGAAATGGCAGGACTTTTGGGATAAGGAGAAGATATTTAAGTTTGATAAAAACGCCCCTGGGGAGGTGTATACGATAGACAATCCACCTAGTTTTACCAGTGGTACTCTACACATGGGCCACGCGTTGAATCACTCCTGGATAGACTTTATCGCTAGGTACAGGAGAATGAGGGGTTTCAATGTTCTGTTCCCTCTAGGGTTTGACTGCCACGGGCTCCCCACAGAATTGAAGGTGGAAAGGGTTTATGGAGTGAGGAAGGATGATAGGGACAAGTTTAGGCAGAAATGTGAAGAGTGGACCACAGAAGCGATAGACAAGATGAAGGAACAATTTAAGAGGCTTGGCTATTCTGCTGACATGGAAAATGAGTACTATGAGACTAGGATGCCTTGGTACAAGGCACTAGTCCAATACTCACTAGTTGAGATGTATGAAAGGGGGCTGGTTTACAGGAGTTCTCAGCCTGTTCTCTGGTGTCCGAATTGTGGGACCGCCCTAGCAAAGGCAGAGGTAGGATACGTGGAGAAGGAGGGAAAACTCTATTATCTCGCGTTTGATGTTGTTGACACTGATAAGAAGATAAAAATTGCTACGACCAGGCCTGAATTGATATTTTCATGCGTTGCAGTCATGGTTCACCCCGATGACGAGAGGTACAGGGATTTAGTTGGTAAGAAGGCCAAGATACCACTGGCAGATAGGGAGGTTCCTATTATTGCAGACGAAGAGGTTGACATGGAGTTTGGGACAGGTGCAGTTTACCTATGTACCTATGGGGACGAGATGGACGTCAAGTGGCAGAGGAAGTACAAACTTCCTGTTTACATAAGCATTGACCCGAAGGATAAACTAACTAGTATTGCAGGAGAGTTTGCAGGTCTGGACGCAGAGGAAGCTAGGGAGAAGGTGGCAGAAAAACTGAGGAAGATAGGTGTATTATATAAGGAAGAAAAGTATGTGCACAATGTCCTTAGTCATACTGAGAGAAGTTCGTGTATGCACCCGATTGAATTACTGCCCATCCCACAGTTTATGATAAAGGTCAAACCATTTATAGAAGACATAAAGAAGGCTGCTAGGGAGATGAAGTGGTTCCCTGATTATATGGAGGGCAGGCTAGAGGATTGGGCCAATTCAATGGACTGGGATTGGATTATCTCTAGGCAGAGGGTTTATGGAACTCCAGTGCCGTTCTGGTACTGCGAGGACTGTGGTGAAATAATTCCACCAGACAAAGAAAAACTATTGAAGGGAGAGTTTGTTGATCCTGCAAAGGACAAGCCTCCAGTCGAGAAGTGCCCTAAATGTGGTTCCACACGCATAAAGGGTTCCTTAGACATCTGCGATTGCTGGGTTGATTCTAGCATCACACCTCTAGCAGTTGCTCATTGGAAGAGGGATGATGAACTTTTTGGGAAAGCCTATCCAACTTACTTGAGACCACAGGGGACCGACATAATCAGAACCTGGGCGTTCTACACGATATTTAGGGATTTGATTTTAACAGGAAAACTGCCGTTCAAGCACGTAGTTGTTAATGGGATGGTTGCTGGACCAGATGGAAAGAAGATGGATAAGTCCTATGGCAATGTTGTCCCACCTGAAGAGGTCATAGATAAGTATGGTGCGGATGCATTAAGACAGTGGGCTCTGGAGGCTAGTTTGGGTGAGGATTATCCATTTGACTGGAAGAAAATCAAGTACGCCACCAAGTTCCAGACAAAGCTGTGGAATGCGAGTTTCTTTATGGGAAAGCATTTAGAGGAGTTTGACCCGAGTTTTGAACCAGACTTAAAAAGACTCAGGCCAAGCGATAGATGGATTCTCTCAAGGCTCAATTCAGTTATAGACTACTCCACAGACATGCTGGATAAGTATGAGTTTGGCAAGGCGTTGAATGCAATAAGGAATTTCTTCTGGTCGGAGGTTTGTGATAACTACCTAGAGATGGCAAAGTCTAGGTTGTATGGGAATGATGACGAGGAGAAAAATATTGCTAGATGGGTTTTGTACCAACTCTTGATGAAATCAACGTTATTGCTTGCTCCGTTTATCCCACACATAACCGAAGAGATACACGACTTGTACCTGAAGAAATTTACTGGCGCGAAGTCTGTTCACCTTTTGAAGTGGCCAGGAGTTGACAAAGACTTGATGGATAGTAAGATAGAAGAGGAGGGCAAGTTGGCAGTTGCCGTTGCGTCTGCAGTTAGGGGGTTCAAGACGAAGAATCAAATGAGCCAGAAAGAAGAGTTGTCTAAGGTTACAATATACAACGGAAGCAGTCTAAGGCAGTGGGAGACTGATTTGAAGGAGACTCTGAAAATAAGAGAAATTGAATTTGCAGACGGCGTTGGGAGTATTGCAGTTGAAGGGGTAGACGTGAGTTTGAACATTGAGAAGTAACTCTTTTATACCCTATTCCCTATAATACTATAGATAGCCTTGTTATAATGGGGGAGAGGTGATGACATGCAGGTATGGGCTGTGCTGTCAGTCTCTAGTTCTGGCGACGATGAGTACTCTGAGTATGGTACTTGGACAGATACATACAGCGATAGTGATTCTGATAGTTGGGACGATGACAGTGACTCCTACGATAACTCCAGCGATGACTAAGGGGGCCATTGACCCCCTGCCCTAAGGTGATTAGATGGGTAGAAAACTTGAAAACGGAGATGTGGTTGAGGACAAGGCAGATTCTTTGTTTAGAGAAAGCGTTATTAGAAAATTGGTTTCTTACATGGGGGTTAGTGAGGAGCATCCAAAAAAGGATCTAAAAAAGATGTTATTAAGCAATCCCGGTTTATTCCTAGAAAAATTGAGGTCAATAAATGAGCCTGATCCACAGGTTAAGGGGGGCATTTTGCAGGTCATATTCTCAATGGTCTCTAATTATCTTTTCAAGCGCGTTTGGGACTTATGCAAGAAGAACGGCATGGATTTTATGAATGTCGTTTCATCAGCAAGCAGAAGCATGATTGTTGATTCAGATTCTAAACCTTCCCAAGTTGATTTGCCGGCAGACCTGAAGGTGTATTATGAGATACTTGTTGAGTTATCCAAGTACGAAATGAAAACAAGAGAGTTTTACAGGCCTAGAAATGAGTTGCAGTTTATTGTGCCTAAGTTGCATATTGAAAAAACAGACAGCGGTAACTACTTTGTCCTAAACCCCAATAATGGCAGGTGGGCAATAGTTGATGATGTTTCTCCGTTAGACTATCGTTTGTACATGCGCCGTATAGGTCTTGCAGATCTTGTTGTTGGGGATTTGCTGGTATTGCCAGAGCATTTTTTGAATAGAAATGAGCGGGATTATCTAGAAAAATTGGTAAAAGTAAGTGTTATCTATACAAATAAGAGGACTCCAAAATTTGGTTCCCCTAGTTTAAGGATATATCCAACATTGTTGAGTATAATCATAACAACCGGGTGTAATTTTAGGTGCAAGTATTGTTATGAAGGAGATTTCCCTCGCATACAGCCGAATTTAGACCATATTGATAATAGGATAAATGAATTGTTCTCTAGATACTCATCAATAAAAACGGTTGGATTCTTTGGCGGTGAGCCCTTACTTGAGTTTGAGGGGATTAGGCGCATAGTCATGAACCCGTTTGTCTATAGGTCCAAGAAGATACTTCAAACGAATGGGAGTTTGATTACCCCTGAGATTGCTAGGTACCTAAAGATACACTCCTTCTCAGTTGGGGTTTCTTTGGATGGGCCTGAAGAATTCAACTCCCTAAGGATTGATTCCACTGGAAAAAATAGTTATTATAAAGTCCTAGATGGGATAGATAATTTGAGGAGGGTTAAACTGAAATACAGCATACTTACGACTTATACCAGCAATAGCAGGGGATTAGAAAATGAGTATTTGTCATGGATCAAATCTCTAGGTGCCAAGTCATTTTCTGTTAATATTGGAGTTCATAGGAGATACCTGCCAGATTGGAGGGATTTATTGGCATTCTTTAAGTCAACGTTTGATGAGTATGTCCATTCTGATGTTTGGATGAATTCAAGGTATGCTACGTTTTTGTATTATTTGGATGCTCTTATACTGCCGCCAGAGAAACGAAGCCTTATGATGTTTAGAAATCCATGTGGTGCGGGGAGATCCCATTTGGCCATATCTCCTGATGGTGGGATATCGCCGTGTCCGGAACTATTGGTCTTTAGGTCAAACAAGGTCAATTTTTATGATGACTTTAAACCAGTTTACGAAAGGGTTGTTGAGCGGACATGCCCAGAATGTCCGTTTAGGTATATATGTACAGGTGCATGCCCAGGAAAATCCCTATTGTATAACGGGAATATAAATGAACCGATAAGGGAGTTGTGCAATTTTTACAAGAGGTTTTTTGTATGGCTAGCAGACAGATTACATGAAGATAGCAAATACCTGGAGGTGTACAAAAAATGGAAAAGAGGTATGAGGGGAGACCACATTATCCTGGTGAGGTAGAAGGTCATCTTGTTAAGTCAATATCAGACATTTCCAAGTATTCTGATCCTGTTTTTTACACGTCTGATTTTACCATTGACCATACTATCATACTCGATAAGGTTAAGGCAATAATTGCAAAGAGGGGAAGTTGGTCAACACACGTTGCGATTGTTTCTAGGGAATTCAAAATACCATCTGTTTTGGGTGTTGATTTAGATGATGTCCCGGATGGAGCAAGGGTTAAGGTAGTTTCCCCTAAAGAGTGGTTTGTAGGGGATGGGATAAACAGAGCAGTTATCACCATCTACTACTAGGTATACTCCTGGGGTTACAACAGGGAAATCTTATTAAACCTTTATTCTCTTATCAAACATATGCCGAGCCCAAAGGTGAAAAAGTTCCTGAAACTTAGGGATTCTGAAAGAAAGTTGAAGCCAAAAACATCAACAGAACGGTTTTATTCAAATTACAACAAGGAAGCCAACCTAGACAAGATCTCGGGGAATCTCGCTTACAAGATTGTCTTCATGCCCAAGAATAGCAAGGAGGAAAAGGTTTCAGTGGAGTTGGTTGAGAAGAATGGAGAGGTTAGGTACAATTATAGATATATGAACAAACATGCCCCACCTGTTGCGTTTTCAGAGTTTGTTGAGAAGGATATTGTTAAAGACTTGGAGAATTATGTACATGAGCATAACGGAATGAAGTTCTATCCAGTTCTAGACCTGAATGATGGTGCGATTAAGAAATATATAAGTAACTCTAGGCCTAGCAAGTCTAGGTCTATAAATGGTAAACAGGAAGTTCTGGTCAAATTGCCAGAAGAATCTTTTAAACGGCTAACAAAGGATATATTCTTGCACAAGGATGCTAGGGAAGTGGGTGAAATCATTGGTAAGGCCCTTGCAAGTGGAGATTCTAGGGAAATAAAATTGAGCAGGTACCAAAAGAGTATTTTGATAAAGATGGCAAACACTCTTAGAGAAACAGGGGGGAAACCAATAAATTCAGTCGGTGAATTGGCTAAGGGTGAACTAGATTTTATCTTGCCTCACATTGATGAGAGATTCAATAATCACCAGAGAGCAGCCTTTGAACTTTTTTCACTTGTTAGAAAACAGTTTATGAACGTTGAGGATGTTGATGAAGCAACAAAAAGGATATCTGACTTCTTTGAAGCGAATGGGATAAAAGTCAACTCCACTCACATTCGTAGATGGATTGAGTTGGCAAGGAAGGAAAGGCTAGAAAGGAAAGAGAGGCGAATTGAGGGAATGAAGTCAAAAAATCACAAATGAACGTCATTTTACTTCTTTTCTTAATTCCCTCTCTACCTCGTCTAGTACCTTGTTTAGTGGTTGGTTTGTGTTTATTCTGATTACCTTAACGTTTTTCTTTTTCATTTCATTCATTGTCTTTTCAAAATTTACCTTTGCTTGTTTTAGGAGTTTAACTGACCGCTCGTGAGGGTGCAAGTACTTCTTGTCCCTTTTCTGCCTTTTTACTATCCTCTTAAATGCTATTTCGGGGTCGGAGTCTAGGTAGAATATTATATCTGGATTTGGTGTGCCGGAGGCTATTTTCTCAATGTTCTTGATGACACGCCCTAGGTAGTAGTCACCGTACACGTTGTAGTCAATCTTTGGATGTCTTTCGTATATGACAACATCTGCTTTTTTCTCCTTTCCTAATCTGATCCACGGGAAGATTCTATTCATTAATATCTGAGAAATAGCGACGTATGATTTGTCGTTTTTCTTGTCTGCCTTTCTGTTTATTCTCTCAACGAATCCCACTATTTTTTTGCCTGTCTTTGTCTTCATTACCTTCTTTCTAGGTGCCAGGGTTACTATTTCTACTTTCTTTGATTTCCCCAGTATCCTTGCTATGTGGTTTGTAACCGTCGTTTTACCTGTTCCGTCTATGCCAACAACTGCAATTCTCAATGGTCTTTTTTTCATGCTCATGTTATGTTCGTGGTGTTTTTAACCGTTTTGTAATTGTAACTAGTAAAAACTAATTATGCATAATAATGATATGCGTGTTATTGAGATCCAAAATCTGCAGATAGGTGCTTTTGAGTCTAGGCCGAATAGGTTCGTTGTTAAATTGAGGGACGGTAGATTAGCGCATCTTCATGATCCTGGAAGATTGGCTGAACTTCTAGTCCCAGGTGCAAAACTAGCGTTGAAGGTAGTTGATAGCGGAAATAGAAAAACAAACTTGGATGTCGTTGCGGTTAAATCTGATTATTGGATTTTTCTGAATTCTGCCTATCATTCTAAGATTGCAGAAAGGATAATCCCCATTATGTTCGGTAGCATAAAGTCCAAAGAAGTGAAATTTGGGCGCAGCAGACTGGATTTCCTCCTGAGTGACGGCAGGCCTTTGGAGGTAAAGGGATGCACGCTGATCAATGGAAAAACTGCTTTATTCCCAGATGCACCCACAGAGAGAGGAACTAGGCATGTCATGGAATTGACTAGGGCTGGAGGGGCATTGCTATTTCTTGTTTTTCACCCTTCTGCGGAGGAGTTGAGGCCTAATTGCCAAATGGACCCAAAGTTCTGCGAGGCGATGAGGCTGGCAAAGGGCAATGTGGAGATGAAGGCTGCAAAGTTTAGAACTAGAGTACATTCTGGGAGACTAGTTCTTGATTACTTAAGAAATATTCCCGTCATTGTTTAGAATTAAATACTCCTTGTGCATAACATCATTATGGAACGTTTAGGTGTTAAATTCAAGATGAAAAAGGACGGTTTGGAATTCTCGGGTAGGAAGATAAAGCCGGTCCCGAGAAAACCCAGTGAAATGAAGCAGGTTGTCTTGGACCCTAGTGGCCTAGATAACTGGAAAACCCCTATGTACCTTATGTATAGAAATGTTGGTAGATTGGCTAGTAAGAAAATACGCGACGTTTTAGCGAGCAGGCAGTTAAGGTACGATTTGACGTTCATATTCCCCGGGTTTATAGGCGAGGAGTACAACAAGACGCATGGCCACTTTCACCCTAGGTCAGGTACGGGCAGGTACTATGGTGAGTTCTACGAGGTCTTGTCAGGCAAGGCAATGTTCCTACTGCAACATAGAAAGTTAGAAGAATTTATCGTCGTTGAGGCAGGTAAAGGTGAAGGCATATTTATAGACGGTGAATATGGTCATGTTACAGTGAACATTGGAAAACGACCTTTGCTCCTAGGCAACCTAGTTATAGACGGGTTCCAATCCCAGTATGGCCCAGTGAAGAAGAAGAGAGGGTTTGCGTATTATGTATTCAAAGATGAGGTTTTGGTTCCAAACGACAAGTACAAGGACCACCCGCCAATCATAATTGGTGGACCAGAGGAGATTCCAAGATTAGACAAATTGGGACTTAGTGAGCCGGATCTTATAAGGGATGTTTTGCTTGGTAAGTGGTGAAGATGAGAGGTATCTCACCCATAGTCGCGTACGTGCTCCTGATAGCGATAATAGTCATAGGTGCAGTCGGTACGTACTACTGGGCTGGGACCATCGTTACTAACTCAACTGGGCAGAAATATGTCAACCCTAATACACCAATCTCAATAACTCCCCTAGGCTCAAATTATATCCTAGTTTCAAACCTAGGGGTAAAGCCCATCCCTGTTTCTGTTTTGAGGACGAGCGAGTCTGGTTTGAATGTTTCATGTAATGGTGATGAGATACCACCTGGTGGGCAGGTTACTTGTGAGTTGGTTGGAACTCCAACTAACAATGTAACTGCTGTTTATGGCTTGAATACAGGTGTGGCGTTAGTCAACTTGAATGAGAGCATAAATCCAGTGAGAGAGTGGCTATTTACAGGATGGCCATATAGACAGGAGATATATGTACATGGTATAGGCCAAGAGAATTATCAAGTTAAACTGGTGCTCAATTCTTCTGTTGTTGGTGAACACTTCAATTGGTCTAATGATGGGTTGAGATTTTCTTGTGATTTTGGGGGATTGGAAATGCAAATTCCGTACTGGATTCAGACTTGGAATTCAACAGATAAAAAAGCAATAATCTGGATTAAACTACCCGTTGTCAACGATAACACTCGAGTTTTTATGTACTACGGGAATCCATCTGCAGTTAATACAAGCAATGGCGATGCCGTGTTTGAGTTCTTTGATGACTTCAATGAGAACGTTTTGGATCCTAATAAGTGGTCAATAGTGAATATGAGCAATGGGGCAGCAGATGCTTCCTACTCTGTTAGTAATGGCATTCTGGATATTAAAGGCCCTACCAAATATGTGAGTGGGGGGTTGGGTTTGGGTGTATTTTCCAAGAGAAGCTTTGGTACAAATACCGTGATTATGACATATGTGACTAAAGAAAACAATTATAACGGTAGAACAGATGATGTGGGATACTCTAATGCAATACCTACTTATTGGCCTAATATTAACAAAAATTTCTATGCTGGGTGGTACGGAGGTAGCGGATCAGGTTCCAATGGTGGCAGGTCTTGTCATATAGAAAATTGGGCTAATGGTTCTGGCCAAGGGAGCACAGTATCCTGTTTTACGCCCCCCATTGTTTTGGAGGTTGTTCATCTTGTGAGTAAAACAATTCTATACCTAGGTGGTAATAACTACTCTTTATCTCAGAATACTCCACAAGGTTTAGGGAACGTGTCTATTTGGGTAAGTGGGGGTTGGGCAGACCAAGGGTATTATTCAGAAATCTCATTGGATTGGATAGCGGTTCGTAAATATTCAAGTCCAGAACCAACAGTCACATTTGGCAAAGAGGAAATTGGTGGTTGACATGATTGTTGCGATTGCCACAGATGATGGTATGAATCTTGCTAATAGCCACTTTGGTGACGCGAAATGGTTTTACATATACGAGATAAATGGCGAAGGCTATAACCTGATTGCGAAGGTTGAGAACACACTCCCAGAAGAAAAGATGCATGGAGATCCAAACAAGGCAAAGGGCATTGCGGGGATCATGCAAAAGTACAACATTCAAGTTCTGGTTGGATTTGTTATGGGCCCAAACATAATTAGAATGAAGAAGGAGTTCGTACCTGTGATTTCCAGGTGTAAATCTATAAGTGATGCATTGAAACATATCTTGGCAGATTACAAAAAGATCTTGACTGAAGTTGAAAAGGATGGTGAAAAAGAAGTTTTATTTGTTTGTCAGTGATTATTTAAACTTCTTTTTGGCTGCTTTCACTAATCCTCTCAGAATGTCTGTTTCATTTTTATCTATCTCCCTACCCCATTTGACTGCGCCACTTATGTAAATGTCCGGATACCCCATTTTTCTTAACCCTTTTTCTATGATGTTCCTGTCTTTCAATCTTTTCAACAATCTGGGCCTTGCTATGCCGACGCCAAACAGGGTTGCAAATCCCTCATGTAATTCTTTATTCTTCATAGAAGATGTGTCGATTTTCCTGCCTGCTATTTCATTTAATGTGAGATGACCGATTTCATGTGCCACTTGTTCCTTTAACGCCTTCTTGTTGAATGGTGATATTGCACCCAATAGAATGACATTTTCTGTATCTACCTTTTTTACCTTTTCCTTGAGGTTCTTTGCTAATCTCCTTAATTCAGCGTCCTTTCCAACTTGGAGGTATTTGTCGAGGTGGGCTATCACTTCCTCCTTGGACATTGTGGCACCTACCAGTTTTGCGGGTTTTTTAGTTTTCATTAGCTTTTCGAATTTTGCCACTTTTCCCTCCCTAACTGCTTGGGATAACGGCATTCGCGAGTTGCTGAACAGCGCGATCTCTCTTCTACTCCCAATCACAATGCTATGCTTTGGTAGACCACCAATTCTCTTTTCTATTTCTCTCGCTGTTTTTTCATACACTCTCTCAGTTCGCCTAATCCTCCTAGTTTCCGAGAATCTAGACATTTTTCGTCTGAACCCACCCTCTATTCGACTACTTCTACGTCTAACTTCTGGCATAGCCTAGTTAATATGTTTCCAATTTATTATTTATAGTACCTCATTAACTACTCAGTGGTGAAGATATGCCCACAAAATTATTAAATCTTGATAATGTTGAAAAGGTCACCCTTGCGTCAAGACCAAATAGGTTTACGATTGAACTAGCCGACGGTCGGTTGGCACACCTCCACGACCCAGGGAGGTTAAGAGAGCTACTTAAGCCAGGAAGAGAGTCACTAGTTAGACACGTCGATGCTAGAACTAGAAAAACAGCGTGGGATGTGTTAGCGGTTAAATCATGTTCCTGGATTTTCATAAACTCCATGTATCACTCAATTTTAGCAGAGAAGATTATCCCTAACCTGTTCGGGCCGGTAATCAGGAGGGAAGTAAAATTTGGGGCCAGTAGACTTGATTTCTTGCTGGTGGATGGTAGGTCACTAGAAGTCAAGGGTTGCACACTAATGAGAGGGAAAATTGCATTATTTCCAGATGCACCAACAGAGAGGGGAACTAGGCACGTTAGAGAACTAGCCAAGCATAGGGGGGTCTTGTTGTTCCTGGTTTTTCATCCTATGGCTGGTGAGATTAGGCCAAACTGCGAGACAGATCCAAAGTTTTGTGATGCTATGAGGTTTGCTAAATCTTCATGTGTTGAAATGAAAGCAGTGAAAATATATTCCAAACTAACCTGAGATAAACTAGTTTTAGGATACCTTGGTTAAATCCCAGTGAGGGTGTAACTGCAATTATAATAGAAACGCATTTAAATGAGAACTTCGTTTTATGGAGCATGTCATGGAAAACAAAGCGTGCTGGTAAACCAGCCTGGAACATGTATGTGGCCGGTAAGTGGCTAAGACCCCATGATTTTATGGAAGTTTATTCTCCTGTTTTAAATGGAACATACGCGTATGTGCCTAGGGCAACAGAGTCTGAAGTTGAATATGCTATAAAGTCGGCTTATAAAGGAAGAAAGGAAATCGCCAAAATGCCTGCACATAAGAGGGCAGAAATGTTAGAGAATGTGGCCGAAAGACTCTCTGCCTATAAAGACGAGGTTGTTGAGCATTTAGCATACGAGGCAGGTAAGCCCGTGAAGCAGGGCAGGGGAGAGTTTGAGGCCAGCATACTTAGGCTCAAGTATGCTTCCCAGGAAGTAGAGGAAATTTATGGGGAAATGATAACTGGGGACTACTCACCGTTTAAAGAAGACAAACTAGGGATAGTTATTAGACAGCCATTGGGTACCATCCTGGCCATAACACCGTTTAACTACCCACTGTTTACCGCGGTTGCAAAGGTCGCACCGGCAATAGCAGCAGGAAACACAACGATCCTGAAGCCTGCAACGGACACACCCATAGCGAGTTATTATCTAGCCAAGGCTTTTGAGGAGGCGGAGGTTCCAGATGGTGTTTTGAATGTTATCTCAGGTAGAGGCTCTGAGATAGGGGATCTCTTGATAAAAAGCAACTACATAAACGGGATTTCGTTCACAGGCTCTACTGCAGTTGGCCACCACATAGCCGAGAATGCAGGTATGAAGAAGTTGCATCTGGAGTTAGGCGGAAAGGCACCTGCGATAGTCCTAGAAGATGCGGACCTGGACCTAGCGGCTAAGCAGGTGACTGCGGGTTCTTTGAAATTCTCTGGTCAGAGATGTGATGCAATCAGTAGGGTTTTGGTAGTTTCTGATGTTGCTGATGAACTAGTTGACAAGGTAGTCAAGGAAGCAGGTAAATGGAAGGTGGGAGACCCACTAAAAGAGAAGACAGACATCGGTCCACTGATAAACCCGAAGGCAGTTGAGAAGGTCAGTGGGCTGGTTAAGGATGCCGTTGAAAAGGGTGCAGAACTGTTGATGGGTGGAAAGAAGAGAGGCAATTACTATTACCCGACAGTTCTTGACAATGTTCCGCTGGATGCTAGGATTGCCTGGGAAGAAACCTTTGGTCCAGTTATCCCGATAATAAGGGTTAAAGATGAGAAGGAGGCCCTGAAGATTGCCAACAGGTCTAACTACGGGCTAGACGCGGCGGTGTTTACACAAAACATTGATAGGGCCATGAGGATTGCTCTGGCACTAGAGGATGGTGAGATAACAATAAACGCCTTCCCAGCGCACGGATTGGGTATATTCCCATTTGGTGGTGTGAAAGACTCAGGAATGGGGAGGGAAGGAATAAAGTACTCAATACTTGAGATGACTGAGGTCAAGTCAATAGTTATAAAGATGAGGAAGTGATATGAATGGATTTTCCTAGGGTCATCGTTAATTACAAGACATACGAGTCTGGGATTGCAGAGGGAGGTATAAAACTAGCGCTGATTATGCAGGAGAAGGGCAGAGGGTACTTTGGTATATCCCCCCAGGTTGTTGACACTAGTTTGATTGCGAAGCAAGTGAACATCCCAGTCTTCTCCCAGCATGCTGATCCGCTAGATGTGGACAGGGCCACGGGCTGGATTCTGCCTAGGACTCTAGCAAGGATAGGTGTGTATGGTGTTTTGCTGAATCACAGTGAACATCCAATGCCCCTAGGGAGAATAAGGGACACAATAAATCTTTCGAAGCAGTATGGGTTAAAGACATTGGTATGCGCGGAGAGTCCAAGCCAGGCCAGGGAGATCGCTAAACTAGGCCCAGATGCGGTTGCAGTTGAACCGCCAGAATTGATAGGGACCAAAACTAGTGTAAGTGAGGCTGAGCCTGGTGTTGTGACCAACACTGTGAAGAACATACACGACATCAATCCAAATATTCTAGTGTTCGTTGGCGCGGGCATACACACGAAGGAGGATGTTGCCCAGGCGCTGAAACTAGGAGCATATGGTGTTCTCCTAGCGTCAGGTGTTATGAAATCAGATAATGTTGAAAAGGAGATTGATGACCTGGCAGAGGGAGCAGATAGCGGACTTCATAAATAAATTTGAATGATTCGTTAATCTTTGGATGTTGTTTTATCTTGTTGTTGGGATATTTGGTTTTGTTATAGGAATTTTTTCAGGCCTGTTTGGATTTGGGGGTAGTTCTGTAAGTACTCCTATTCTTAGGGGGATTCTAGGCGTCCCAGCGTATCTAGCACTGGCATCACCCTTTCCTATGACACTCTTTTCGTCGTTTGTATCCGTGCATAACTACCAGAAGGATAAACTGGTTGACTGGGATATGGTGGCCAAACTAGCGCTAACGGTTATCCCCGGTTCAATTATAGGTGCTTATTTGACTAAGTATATACCCGGTGCTGTCTTGATGTATTTGACCTCTGCGTTCTTAGTATACATTGCAATTGAGATGATCAGAAAGGATGGATTAAACTACAAATTCAACTTCTCTAGAACTTATGTCTTACCGTTGGGTTTTTTAATTGGCTTGGTTTCTGGTATGCTAGCAAATGGTGGGGGGCTCCTTATAGTGCCTCTCCTAATTCTTTTGGGTGTTGATATAAAAAGAGCAGTTGCCACATCTATGGGGGTTGTGTTCTTGGCAGTGACCCCCTCCATTGTGGTGCACTGGTGGTTAGGTCACATAAACTGGTGGATAAGTTTAGCCTTGATATTGGGGGTTGCTCCAGGTTCGTATATAGGCTCTAGGCTTATGGTCAGCGTTGACAAGTCAGGGTTTAAGAGATGGTATGGCATTTTCTTGGGGGTAATGGCAGTTTATTTAGTATTCTACGAAGTCTTTCTGGGTTAGATACTTATTTAAACTAGAATTTCGTTAGGGGGTTGAGTAAAAGAGGTGAGTGTCATGAAAATCACGTTGAGTGTTATAAAGGCAGATATTGGAGGATGGCCAGGCCACTCCAGAGTTCACCCAGATTGTATTGAGGTTGCTAGGAAAAACTTGGAGAAGGCCAAAAAGAAAGGTGTAATAATCGACTACTCTGTCCTAGCGGCAGGGGACGACCTACAGTTGATAATGACACACAAGAAGGGAGTGGATGCAAGGGATATACACAAACTAGCATGGGATACATTTGAATTGGCAGCAAAGAAGGCAAAGGAACTTCACCTATATGGTGCGGGTCAGGACTTATTATCAAATGCGTTCTCAGGAAACGTCAGAGGCATGGGTCCAGGAGTTGCAGAGATGGAGTTTGAAGAGAGAAAGTCTGAGCCAGTCATTGTGTTCATGGCAGACAAGACGGAAGCAGGGGCGTGGAACTTGCCATTGTTTAGAATGTTCGCGGATCCATTCAACACAGCAGGTCTAGTTATTGATCCAGAGATGCACGGCGGATTCGTGTTTGAAGTTCAGGATGTTATCAAGCATAGAAAAGTTAAGTTCAGCACGCCAGAAGAGGTCTATGACTTGCTAGCGTTCATAGGGGCACCTAGTAGGTATGTGATAAAGAGAGTCTACAATAAGAAGGGAGAGATTGCAGCGGTTACAAGTACAGAGAAACTGAATTTCATTGCTGGGAAATACGTTGGTAAGGATGACCCAGTCATGGTGGTTAGAGCCCAGCATGGATTGCCAGCAGTTGGTGAAGTAATGGAGCCATTTGCGTTCCCACACATGGTTTCTGGTTGGATGAGAGGTAGTCACCATGGGCCAATGATGCCAGTTGCATTTGAAGATGCACATCCAACTAGGTTTGACGGACCACCAAGGGTTATTGCAGCAGGCTTCCAGATCGCTAATGGAAAGTTGATAGGGCCAGTGGATATGTTCAAAGACCCATCATTTGACAGGGCAAGGCAGATGGCGAATGAGGTTGCAGACTACATAAGGAGACACGGACCGTTTGAGCCACACAGATTGCCTTTAGACGAAATGGAGTACACAACACTGCCAAGCGTAGAGAAGAAGTTAGAGAAGAGGTTTGAAAAGATATGAAACTGGAAGTGAGGAAGGATTACATAACAGATAGGCGGTCTGTGATAGCAGCATCTAGGCAATTTAGACCTAGTGATTTACACAAATCTAACCCCCAACCCCATTCATTTGATACGTCTAAGTGTCCCTTCTGTCCAGGAAACGAACACATGACTCCACCAGAGATTGCTAGATACGGCGGAAAGAAATGGAAGATTAGGGTGTTTGAAAACAAGTTTCCTGCTTTTTCTCCGGATGCCAGGAAGGTTAGGACAGGTAAGTTTTTGATAAAGGAGCCTGCATTCGGTGAACATGATATCATCGTGGACGGGCCAGATCATTTCACAGAACTGGAGCAGTATCCTGCTAGGCATGTCACCCTAGCGTTCAGGGCGTTCTTTGATAGGATAAGAGCATTGTCGAAGGACCATGTTTACGTTCATTGGATAAAGAATAGGGGAAAGGAGGGCGGTGCTTCACTGTCACATTCACACTCACAGGTTTTCGCATTTGATTACGTGCCTCAGGATATTTCACTGGAATTTGGTTTTGCGAGGGAATATTTTGAGGATACGGGTAAGAATATTTTTGATAGGATAATTGAGGAGGAGCGTTCTAGTTCTAGGTTCATTTATGAGAACGAGGGGATACTGGTGATTTCACCGTTTGCCCCCAGGATAAAGTATGAGGTTATGCTAATAAGTAAAAAGCCAAAACTCCCTAGACCCGCATATGTGGCTGATGCATTCAGAACTGTTGTTAGGGCTATGGATGAGGTTTTAGGCATATTCCCGTATACCTCATTTATTCGAATGCCTCCCTTAGGTGATGAATTGGTGGATGCATACTACAGATGGAACATGAGGATCATGCCTAGAGTTCAGACTTGGGCTGGTTTCGAACTCGGCACAAATGATAATATAATCCCTGTTGCACCTGAGGACTGGGCCAAGACACTTAGAGACCACATTTAAATACATGGATTGAGTTCTTTTAAGCATGTGTTTGTCTCTAGTTGGACTGGCCGTATCGTATTTGATCAGGTACTTCTCGTATTACGGAGCCTTTGGGAGAAGTGGTTGGAGGTTCATCAATCACCACGGAGTTGCTGTTCTAGCCTTTCTATCGCTTGTTTTTGGGGTCTTGATACCAGCCAGTTCAATGGATATGGTAGGTATATTACTCAGGATGTTGATAATGACTGTTTTTGTGATTGTTATATCAGGTGACGACCTTTCTGAGGCATTTGGTATCGTTATGGTTGCTGCTGTGTTTGAAGTTGTGGCGAGTTTTTTCATAAATATCCTTTTCCCATGGATGTGCATAAATC
>JALWQZ010000017.1:19081-26446 GCA_027077895.1 Microcaldota archaeon
CCCATGACTAGTCCTTTTCTGCTAGGTGAGCCATTTTTACTAGCATGACACCTGAATTACCCCTCCACTCGTTTATGCTTTCGTCTATGACGATTCTCTTTTTGAATATTGGGCCGTCTAGGACCAGGGTTTCGAACTCTCCCCCTTCCCCAGCAGGCCATATGCCGTACTTCTCTTGAAGTCTTTCTAGTTGGGATACTGCGTTCTTGTCTAGTTTTCTCCCTAGCCAGGATTCATCTAGCCCGAAGGCTGACACACTCGTTATTATGACATCAAATCCTGCGCTTACAATATCGTTTAGAAGTTGGATTTGGTTTTTGTGCCACAAGGGTGTGAAACTTTTTAGGCCTAGTTTATGGCACACGGTTTCGATTCTGATTCTTTGATACTCCGATGCCAGTGCACCGGATATGACGCCCCCTACTTTGTAATTTTCCTTTGCTAGCCTAAGTGCCTTTTCCATGTCACCTATTTCTGTTTCTTTATCCCCCTCTGTTTCTACAGATATTATTGGGATGCCCATAGCCTCCGCTTGGAGTTTTGAAATCCATGCGTTGGGATAGTGGAACATCCAGGAGTCGTCTCTTTTTGGTATTATGTTGACCAGTGTTTCGACTTCCCATGCCTGGTTTATTGCCCAGTACACTGCGTAAACTGAGTCCTTGCCACCTGAGAATAGTGAAGATACCTTCATGGTTTTTAATTAGGACCGGTTTTAAATAAAAATGATGGACAAGGATGTTATGGATTTGATAAGGCGTATTGTTGAGTACAAGTGGCACGGCGAGGGAGAATATGAAGAGTTGGCATCTGATGTTGAGAGTATTTCTGATGATAGCGCCAAGTCAGTTTTGAGGTCATATCTAGAGGAGGCAAGGGAGTTTGTTGAGAAGAATGCACTTGAGCGTGATGTTGAAAGGGAACTTCTTGAGGAATGGATACTTAGAGCAAAACCAATGAAGATGAAGTATAAGGATGGTAGATATGAGTTTAACTTAAATGATGAGGAGGAGAGTGATGAGTAAATTGGGAAATAGCAAACCAGTAAATAAGTTAGTCAAAGTGGGGCGTGTTTTTGGTAGATTTATGCAAGGAGGAGTTGTTCGTAAATATAGTCATAAAAAGAGCGTGCCTGTTTATATGAAAGATATATTTGTTGGTAATAACCCATCACTACGATATACTGAGTATGTTCACGAAATAGATAGAATTGTCCACCGTGAGCCTAATGCAGATGGGAACGCTAAGTTGAGGTATTTAGAGGAAAGGATACGGTCTGAGGAGAAAGACCTTAACAACAGGGAGAGGGCTAGTTTGCTCCAGGAGATCGTTAAAGCAAGGACAGCACTTCATTATTTTCCAGGTCTAGAGGAAAGGAACTCTGTGTACTTTGCTATTTGGAAGCCTACTAGGAGGGATATCCTACTTGCGTATACAGGGAAGCATACTAGCAAAACAGTACGCTCTATAAAACGGATGATTAAATACTCAAAACTGGGGGGTAGATAGATGCACTCTAAACGAAAAAAGTACAAAGGTCCAGGGGGCATAAACCCCATAAAATTAGGTCCTCACCAGTCTGACAAGTATATTGAATACAGAAGTAAGATACTTAGGGTTAAATGGCATGAGGACGGGATTATGGGAAAGGTCTTGCTTGACGATCTCCACCAGAGGATCCTTAAAGATAATGATCTAAAAAACAGGGAGCGTGCAAAACTCCAGCAGGAGATAGTGGCTGCTAGGGCTATGTTGCACTTTTTGCCGAATCCGAAATATAGATATGATCCCAGGGTGATGGTTTGGACACCCAACAAAAAGGAGATACTAAAAGCGTATGGGAAGAAAAATTCTCGTATACTAGAGAAGATAAAGAGGTTGTTTGGCCTAGTCTAGCCATTTCAGATACCCCTTCTTCCTGAGTATCTCGACCTGCACGCTTTTGTATTTCCAGATTATATCTCCCTTTTCATCTCCCTGTATCTCCCATGGTTCCACGATTACGTAGTCTCCCTCTCTGACCCATAACCTTCTTTTTAGTCTTCCAGGTACTCTACACAGCCTTCTTTTGCCATCTGAGCATTCTACATACATTCTCTTTCCGCCTACCAACTGCTCAACATACCCAATTACCTGTTTTCCTGATGGGAACCTTACTCTTATTTCTCCTTGGTCTTGATTTCCTTGCATTTCATCACCTTTTTATCTTGAATATCATTGCATGAGGAATATTGGATATGTACACAATCTTTTGGAGTGGATACACATCCTTTGCTAAGCTTATGGTCTTTTCACCGACTAGGTTTGCAGTGAAACATTCCTTTAATAACTGTTTGAATTTCTCATCTGTTATCTCGTCGCCACCATAAAATGATTTTGTTATTTTAAATTCAATTTCGCCATCCTTTATTACCTTTCCAACTAAATCGGAATCACACGCGGCAAGGACAATCTTATCTTCTTGGTAGTGTAATTTTGCGGTTATCAGAATATCACCTCATGCGATTGGAGGTACTGGATAGCGGGCACCACATGCCGAGCATCTCACGTAGAGCACACCCTCTATGGTTATGAGTTCTGTGTCTGGCTTTCCGCATTCTTTACATATCACATAGGTTTTAACGAATGTCTCTAATTTTTTATTTATCTTATCTGGTCTGACTTTCCCCTTTATTATTAACCTGTCTCCTGCAACATTTGCTGGTGCCGCAAGTTCTTTTGTTAAATACTTAAGTATAACCTTTGGATCCCTTCTAATGTACTTACACACTTCCATGAAGTTTACAATTATTGTCTGGTTTCCTTGGAAAAAGACCTCAAATTTAGGTATCTCAAATCTAACAGTCTCCTTAACTTTGTCTGGTAGTAGACTGTACGCTTCGTCTAACATTTTTTCGTAATCGTCTGGTTTCACCATAATAACACCTCACACGTCTATTTCTTCTATGTTTATGTCTAGGTTATCAATCTCATCTTTTTCTTTCTTACCCCCCTCATTGTCTGTCTCCTTGACTTCCTCCTGCTCATTTGTGTTTTTCATAGATTCTATTTGTCTAGAATACTTGTCAATGACCTCTAGTTTCCATAACTCTTGCCATCCCTTATCCTCTATTTTCTTGACAATCTCGCATATTAAATATCTCCCCCTTTCATTTTCCCTTATCTTTCCTATTACCCTCACTAAATCCCCTATCTGTATGCCTCTTGCGAATTTGACATCCTCGCCAAATAGTTTCGCTAGGATCTTGCCTGTTCCATCATCAATTGTTAGTCCAGTGTATTGGTTTGTTTCATTATCATACCTGTCAATTACAACTCCCATAATGTATGCTCGGGATATACGCATATCTCCTATTTTTACGTAATTTGGTGAATACTGCTCTGTGGATTTCTCATATTCTCCGTTTAGTAATAGTGCTATTGGAACCCTATATGCAATTTCTCTCATATCAACACCTTAACTCCCAATGATAGGAGATAACAACCTAATAGGCCTACTGTTATGAAAGGTAGTGCAGGCATTACCTTTCCCTTTTTATCATATAGATACCACAATAAATAGATTAGCCCTATAAGACCACCCACTAATGATATTATCGCCACCAACCAGCCGTTTGCTCGCAGTATGGATGTACTGACCATCATGGGCATTATCAAGTCCCCTCCCCCTATATGAAATAACCTCTTTCTTGTGGGGATTGCCATCATCAGGGCAATGTTTTCTTTCATTACTCCCTTTGCGAGTGTCACCATGTGTTTAGTTTTGAACACAGAGATATAGTCATAAACAGCGAGTATTGCTAGTAATATGATGGACGGGATAACACCTAATGAAGCACCTATGAGTGGGCCCACTCCAAGTATTGTTGTCAGCGCACCTAGATTTATACTCCAAACCTTGTCTGGGAACACTAGCCTCAAGTATGTAACTAGTAATGCCAGTATCACGCTTGGGATAGTTGGATTTGGTGTGTACATAAATAGTATTTCAAATAAGACTTCAGACCCCAAAAATACGACAAAAAGTTCTAGTGCCTTCATACCCTTTGGTAAGTACTTCACTAGTGCGATTACAATTGCAGTGGTTGCTAGTATGTATAGGAAAAAGAACAAACTCTCGCTGGCCCCGGTTTTGACAGGTATACTCACGTTGGAGATAATCAGACTGCCTACTGCTAGTCCTGCCAGTTCTATTGCAAGGAATATCAAAAAAGGCGTCTTCCAGTCGAACTTTTGCATTCACTCCTCCTCCAGTGTTTTGTAGAGGCCATTTCTAGGTGAATACACATCGCCGTTTTTCTTTAGAATATTGAGTAGGTCTGAAATTTCATCTTCGTCTATTCCAGCAGTCTTTGCCTCCTCCTTTATCTTGTCTAGGTCGACTGCGTCAAAGTGCTTTTGGAGTTCTTTTATGATGTTGAGAAGGGTCTTTGCCTTTTCCATCTTTGACTTCGGTTGACCTGTGGCGATTATGTCATAGTCTAACTTTCCAGTTTTCCTGTCCACACCCACTTCCTTCATCATTGCTTCGTGTAGTGCCACTGCCCTTTCTGCATCCTCTAGAAGAACTCTATCGCTCAACCTTGCCTTGGCACTAGCCTCTGCAAGTCTAACCAGCGCTTCCAATTGTCTGGCTGTTATAGGCACGGTATCCTGTTGGCTTCCTAGCGATCTTAACTCTGTATAATACTCCTGTATCTTTTCTATCGCCTCATCCGTGAGGACAGGGTTTACATGTTTCCTAGCGTATGCTATGTACTTGGTTAAGAACTCTGGGGGGATTTCAGGGGTTATCTCCTCTACTCTTTTCTTCACTTCCTCTTCGTCCTTTATTCCCTCCACCTTTGTGTTTATTATCCCTGCAACTTGGTGGGCAGTCAGTATATGGTTTGCCATCTTTTTGTCTCTAGTTGTATCCAGTATGTCTCTTATTGGGAATATAAGGTCGAATCTGGATAGTATGGTTGGTGGGATATTGAACTGTTCTGCTGGAGGTTGATATGGGTCAAACCTCCCAAATTTAGGATTTGCAGCGGCCAGTATGGATGTTTCCGTCTTGAACTGCGTAACGATACCTGCCTTTGCGATGCTGACCCTTTGTTGCTCCATTGCCTCGTGGATGTTGTCCCTGTCTTCTGGGTTCATCTTGTCAAACTCATCAATCATTGCGTGGCCACCGGATGCCAAAACTAGGGCGCCTGCCTTCAATGTCCAGCCACCCTCACCGAACTCATCCTTTTCAGCGGTGGCAGTTAGACCCGCGCCCGTACTAGACTTCCCTCCGACGAATACTGCCTTTGGTGCTAGTTTGTATACATAATAAAGCATTTGTGACTTTGCGGTACCTGGGTCACCTATAAGGAGTATGTGTATGTCTGGTCTTACCCTAGTCCCATCCGGGAAGACTTTATTTTTTGTCCCACCGAATAGTTGGAGTGCTATGGCCTCCTTGACCTTTTCGTGCCCGTATATGGAAGGTGCAATACTCCTTACTAGTTTTTCATAGATGTTTGGGTCATTCGCTAGTTTCCTTATCTCCTCCTCCTCTTCTGGTGTTATCTCGATCTCTTCGAATTCCTTCTCTTTCTTCTGCACAGAAATTGCCTTCAGGTAGACACCGTAAACAGATGTGTCCTTCTTTTTTGGTGGTATGAGTTTTAACACGCCTGTCACAATTATCTTATCCCCAGGATACAGCGTTCTCGTTAAATCATCCTCTAGCCAAACGTCTATTGTCTTTGCCTGTTCGCCTCTAACTAATGCCTCTAACGGCTCCTGAATCTGCATTTTTTGCATGTCTATGAATGTGCTGTTTTCTAGAAGTAGTTTGTAGTCTTTTCTACCACATGCGCACACACCGGGTGCCGTCAATTTTCCATACAATTCATCTTCTTGTGGGATATTGTACATCCTTCCGCAATGCTTGCATTGGAACACAGCAACGTGGAGTTTCGGCCTGACGTCTGTTATCTTTGTTATGACTCCCTCAACTGAGACCAGTTTATTCAGGTAGACGCTGGTGAGATCCCTGACTAGTTTGTTTCTGTCCTGTGGTAGGTTTATTATCCTTATGTTTGGCACCACTAGGTCCCCGCTTGCGTTTTTTATTCCTAGGTTGGCGATTGCTTCTTTTCCCGCCTTTAGTATGACCTCTGGGTTATCTAGGAGTTCGTCTGCCAGTTCAGGGTCGAACTTCTCTACATCCTTGAAATCCACCAATATACTCCTCTTGTCGGGGTAGAACTCGGATAATTCCTCAATTTTTTTCTTGTATGCTTCTTCAAAGAAGGATTCTAGGGTCTGCACGTAGGCAACATTTTCACTGCCTCCAATTGTTCCTCCCGCAAACTCAACATCACCTTCATTGTCCGCCATTAGAATCGGTATACTTATGACTTCCGGTATTATTAATTAGTTTCGGAATGTTATACAGGCGGGTGTACATTTTAGTATAAACTGGTTTTCTTTTCTAGGACCTCCCAGGTTATGTTTGAGATGTTCTCCAGTTCGTTTTTTACTAGGTCAATTGCCTGATTGGTCTTGTTTTTGAGGGATGTTTTTATGTCCACTGCGAGGGGTTCGTTTATGGGCTTTCCTATCTGGGAGAGAAGCACGACACTAGCGTAGTCTGCCCCCAGTTCTATTATGTGCCTTGCTATCCTATTTGCCAGGATATTGTATATCTTGCCCACGTGGTTAACAGGGTTCTTACCGGCCAGTGCTTCTAGGCTCATCGGTCGGTATGGGGTTATCAGGCCATTTGCCCTGTTCCCTCTGCCAACTTCACCATCGTCCCCAGCCTCTGCAGACAGGCCAGTTACGGTTAGGTAAACAGTTCCAGTCTCTAGGTCGTCAGATGTATTGACATGTACCCCCGCTTCTATCCCATGTCTTTTTGCCACCCTCTCTGCTATCCCCTTGACCTTTTCCTTATTTTTCACATAGTTCTCCAGATCTTTCACGTGCTTTCCTATCTGGGCAGATGCGATTGTCAATGTGAATTCTTCTCCGCTTTTCAGACCCATGACCTTTATGTCCTCCCCTAGCCATGGTAGTTTGCCGTGTGTTCCTTTTGAGTTCAGTGTCTTCTCTGTTTCCAGGACGATGGTCTCCAGTCGGTCCAGTGGCCAGAAACCCACCCCAAAACTAGTATCGTTCGCTAGGGGGATTTCCCGCCTGTGCATCAGTGATACTAGATCGGCAGAACCAGGTCTTATACTAACCCCCAATTCCACGTCGGTCTCTAGGTCCAGTCCGTTGAACCTCTCCAAGTAGTTGAACACTGCTTCTCTCGCTATTTCGTCCACTGGGATCTGCTTTCCCTGGAACTCCTTCACTGCCCTCCCAGCGATTATTATGCGGACT
>JALWQZ010000018.1 GCA_027077895.1 Microcaldota archaeon
ATATGTTCCCTTTAGGTAAGCCGAACTTCTGCTGAAAATGAGCAAGGGAAAACCTCCCAAGTGTAACAACGTACTTCGGATGTATTGCTTCGAACTGCATGTCAAGCCAGGGAGAGCAGGCTTCTATATCTAAAGGTAGAGGGTCCCTATTATTTGGTGGTCTGCACTTCACAACGTTTCCTATGAACACGTCCTGCCTAGAAAGGCCTGCCAATGCCAGAAGTTCATCTAGGAACTTCCCCGCAGCACCAACGAAGGGCCTTCCAGTCAGATCTTCGTTCCTACCTGGTGCTTCTCCAACTAGCATTATCTCCGCATCCTCTGGGCCTTCACCGGGAACCGGCTTTGTCCTAGTCTCATGCAACGGACACTTCTGGCACGCCTCTATCTGTCTAGCAATCTCGTCTAACTGCATGCATAGATTTGGAAATCCTTTTAATAAAACCATTCGTTAATTCAGTGTGTTCGGATTCAACGACGATGATTTCAGGGAACTCAAGGAGTACATAAAGGAGAGTACGAGCATCGGCTTCATCTACACACTGGCAGAACTAGTCTCTGGCGGTGTCCTGCTGAGCCTCCAGAATTCCCTAGTTGTAGTACCTGGCCTGGCGATAATGCTTCCTGGGATTCTGGACTTGAGAGGGAACATATCTTCAACACTCGGTGCTAGACTGGGGTCTGCCCTGCACATGGGGTGGATGAAACCAAGATTTGAGTGGAAGGGAGACGAGAAAGAAAACCTAATCGGGTCAATCATACTGTCAGTTACAATGAACGTGATTGTGGCTGTCATAGCATCAATAACAGCCTGGCTCCTAGGGATAGAAGCAAACATAGCACTCCTAATAGGAATAGCAATACTCGCGGGCATAATGGCAATGTCAATCCTAATGCCCGTTGCCTTGGCCATAACAATCGAATCATACAAACATGGTTGGGATCCAAACAACGTGACCGCCCCTGCAATAGCAACAATAGGGGATATAGTGATGATTTCCTGCCTAGTAATAGCCGTTAAAATACTGGTGAGATAATGCATTACCACTGGAAACAAATTGTGAAGGAAAGCATAGGACCCTTGACATTGGCAGTGCTATTCAGCATGATATCTGGTATTTCCCTAGACTCTGGCCTGGACCTAAAGGAACTAGCATCAATACTGATCATAATTCCCTCTTTCATAAACATATCTGGGGATCTAAGTGCTGTGGTAGCAGCGAGAATTTCAACAGACATGTACATGGGAAAGACAAGAAGATGGTTGAATATAAGTGGTGCATTGTTTGTGGGACTAGTGCTATACGCATTTCTTGCATTAGTTGCGTGGAGTTTCCTAAAACTAACCGCAAATGTTGGAAGTCTAGTAACATATCTAACAATTGTCGTGCTAGCAGGAGTATTATCTTTAGGAATAATGATTGGAATTGCAGTTGGATTAGAGGACATCGGTAAGAGGCTCCACATGGATCCCAGTGATATGAGCATCCCACTGCTTTCCAGTGTGGGAGACGCCGTTGGGGTGAGTTTATTAATATTCATCGCTAAAATGATAATGGGGGTATGAAGATGAACGACGCAAACCATATAATAGAAGGCATAAAAAAGAAGGATTTGAATGTCTTGAAGATTATAAGAAAGATGAAGGATCTGAGTTCTCTCTCGATCGACCTGGCGTTCGCCGCTGTGGTGAGTGGGGACAAGAACCTAGCAAAGAAGGTACTAGAACTGGAAGAGGATATAGACGTCCTCCAGTACCAACTAGAAATGGAAGTCATGCTCGCTGCTAGAAACGTGAATCACGCAAAAAACTTCGTTGCGATAAACAGGATCTCATCCGCCATGGAGAATATATCAGACGCAACCGAAGAACTTGTTGATGCAATAATCAGAGGATTCCCAGTTGACCCCAGTGTTTCAAATGCACTTAAAGAAGAGATGGAGGTAAAAGTGTACAAGGTTGGCAGGGGTAGGTTCCTAGGGAAAACAACAACGCAGTTAAAGGAGAAATACGAGGTAATTGGATTAAAGAAGGATGGTGAATGGCACTACATGCCAAAGGAAGAGTATATACTTGATAAAGGAGACACGATTATACTCAAGAAGAGATAATGTGCAAATGTGTGGCACACAAAAACAAAACCAATATAAACCATTGAAAATTAAAGAATACGCCGGTGATTACTATGGGTTTAGAGTTAGGTCTATCTTTGGGTGCTGCGACGACGAAAAAAGGAGGGGAATATGATTTCATCATAATTGGAGGTGGCCCCGCGGGACTAACAGCAGGCATATACGCTGTCAGAAAAAACCTAAAAACGCTAGTCATTGAGAAGTCCGAGTTTGGGGGTACGGTAAACTTGACTTTTGAGATAGAGAATTACCCGGGGTTCAGGAGAATAAGCGGGGCAGAACTAGCAAAAAAATTCCACAAGCATGCCGCAGACCTAGGTGTGGAGTTCTCATCAGATGAAGTAAAGGAGATCTCTAAGGATGGGAACTGGTTCGTGGTGAAGACCTGGGAAGGCGAATACCGAGCAAAGGCGATCTTACTTGCCACTGGCTCTAGGCATAGGGAACTAGGTGTCCCTGGTGAAAAGGAGTTTACAGGGAGAGGTGTTTCATACTGCGCCGTGTGTGACGCACCATTCTTCAAAGAAAAGACCGTTGCAATAGTTGGTGGAGGGAATACAGCGGTAAAGGACGCCTTGTACATGGCAGAGATATGCTCAAAGGTCTATTTGATTCATAGGAGAGATCAGTTCAGGGCAGATGAACTAGATATCTCCGAACTCAAGAAGAAGCAAAACGTTGAATTCGTGCTAAACTCCGTCGTCTCAGAAATAAGGGGGGACACAAAGGTAAATTCTGTTGTTGTCAAAAATAAGGAAACAAACGAAGAAAGGGAAATACAAATAGATGGGATATTCATAGACATAGGAGAAATCCCAAACAACGAACTAGCGAAAATGCTAGGGGTAGAACTAGACGCGAGGGGGTTCATAAAAGTTAATGACAACATGGAAACCAGTGTTCAAGGAGTTTATGCTGCTGGGGACATAACTGGTAAACTAACCCAGATAGTCGTAGCCGCTGCGCAAGGAGCAATTGCAGCCGTGGCAGCATACGAATACATAAGAAAACCATATTGGGTAAAAAACTGAGAGGTGATACAGAATGATAGAAATAGATCCACAAACAAAGCAGTTCGTAGAGAACAGCTTCAAAAACCTAAATAACCCTGTAAAAATGATATTCTTTAAGGGCCAAAATTGTCAGTACTGCGATGCAATCAAGGAGATACTGACAACAGTCCAAGGCCTAGCACCAGAAGGAAAGATTCTATACGAGGAGCACAGTTTTGAAGATGAGAATGACTTGGCAAAACAATTGAACGTTGATAAAGCACCTGCAACCGTCCTGAAAGCAGGCGAGAAGAAAGTGTACTTCTACGGAGTCATGTCTGGTTACGAGTTCGGTTCATTAATCGAAGACATAGTAGACCTATCAACAGATGAAGTAAAGTTAGAAGACGAGACAATAAAGTTCCTAGAAAAAATTAAAGATGACGTCAGAATGCAGGTATTCGTTACACCAACCTGCCCATATTGCCCTAGAGCAGTTAGGATGGCACACAAGTTCGCAATGATAAATCCGAAGATAAGGGCAGACATGGTGGAGGCAATCGAGTTCCAGGAATTGTCCAACCAGTATATGGTCAGCGGTGTTCCTAAGACGGTGTTAACAGTAAATGGTGAGGATGTGGACAGCCTAGTTGGAGCAGCGCCAGAGCCATACTTCTTGGATTTCCTAAAGAAGAACATAAAGGTGTGATCAACCAAAGAGAACTAGATACGCCAACCCCAGTAACCCCAACCCCATAATCAGCCTAAATCTCTCCTTGTTCTTCATAAGTATTTCAGTCGCTCTGTTTACACTGCCCTCCTCGAACTTCTTACTTTCAAGTGCAATCCACAACATAATCACCAACGGCAGTACGAATATGGCATTGTAGAGAAGCAGGTACGTGAAAACCTGCCAAGGATTGACCCCCTGTGAAATCCAATAGAAGATTGCACCCAAATACATTATACCTGAGCATGGAAATTCAACCAACGTAACAAACACAGCAATCGAAACGATTGCTGCCAAGCTTGCCTTCTTGGCTAGGGAGATAACCTTCTGTTTATGTCTCTCGTTTATGTTGAAGGTTATTCCCTTACCCCAGAAGAAGAAGTCTTTTATATTCACCAGACCAGCAAAGACCAGGATGCCCGCAACCACCCATTTCGTGGCCACAGCCACCTGGGAGGCGAATGCACTCAACTGGTTCACGAGATACATTGAGCCTAAAATCAGTAGAACACCAATAGTTAGGTAGGATAGATAAACACATATAATGTAAACAATCCCAAACCTTTTCATTTTCTTGTATTCTCTTATCGATGCCAATGTCGCAAGCATTATCAGCATAACTGCCATTATACATGGGTTTATTGAATCACTGGCCGCAACCCCAACAAGGAACACCAAATCGGATATCACGCTCCTCTTGCCACTAACTGAGACCTGGCCGTTTTGTGCAGTTGCCTTGCCCCCTGTATAACTAGACACTAGCTTAGGTAATTCATTTATTATCTCAGTGTCACCCTGCAAGACAGTTCCGTTAAATGGGTTATCTCTAAAAACTAGGGCTGTCGGAACACCCGCAGGTATATTGTAAAAATCAACCACACGCATGAATAGTCTATTCGCTGTTTTGTTTGTATCAACTTCAAACTTAGTCACTGTAACATTCTCCAACCTTCCCAAAACACCCGAGGAAAGAACCCTATGACAGTGTGGGCACCAACTAGCATAAAAGAACCAAACATGCAAGTCAGAGGGGGGGTTTTGAACAATTATGCCAGTCTGGTTATCAAGTGGCATGCTATACGTGCAAATATCCCCCGAACACAAACCTAAACATAAAGGTCCAATAAATGCAAGAGCAATAACCGACGCGATAAGTATACGCTTGAACATAGTGTTATCTTGTCATGAAACCATACATAAATATAAGTTTCAAAAAATGAAACTATTGTATGGATGATAAAGAGAAGGTGCTTCTCGGATTAGCATTAATATCCGGATTCATATTCACTGTTTCTACACTCGCGTTAATTCTAGAATCCACACTCCCTAAGGATATGTGTGAACCATGGAACTGGATACCCTATCTACTGATAATAACATCTTCCCTAGGGGTGTTCGTAGGAGGGATAGTCCATTACCTAACACTGGAGTATCTAGAAAGAAAGGAAAGGATAGATAAGACAAAGGCAAAGAGAGAAGTCTTACTAAACTGCCTACCAGGTGAAGAAAAGAAGGTTGTTGAATGCCTATTAGAAGGACCAAAATTCCAATCAGAGATATCAAGAATCACAGGGTTCGACAAAGTAAAAACACATAGAATCTTAAAGAAATTAGAAGCAAGAAACGTAGTTAAACTGGAGAAGATAGGGAAAACAAACATCGTGAGGCTAGTTCTAAAATAATTGGTGGGGTCGCTGGGATTTGAACCCAGGCTAGGTGGTATCTCCGCCAGCAGCACGCATCCAGGGACAAGCCCTAGCTCCAGAGTGTCGTCATAAGAGGAGACACCTACGGTTTCTCCCTCTACTCTCTTCCCTTGAGCGAGGGAGCTCCTCCTCAGCATACCACCTTGTCAGGTAAGCTCCAAAAGGGCTCTGGAGCCACCTGTGCTGCCTAACTACACCACGACCCCTTCGCAAGGTGTGGTAGGTGACTATTGCCACCTGCGTCGGCCCGTCCGCAAGCCGGCGCATCGGCTTAGCGGGCACGAGGGGATTTGAACCCCTGATCGCCGGCTCTCTCCTCGGTTGTTCACATCATCATGCATCAGATGGTTTGCCTTCAGTCATCGAGTTCTACACGAATAGGAGGCCGGCGCCTTATCCTGGCTAGGCTACGTGCCCATCATGTAAAGCCTTATTTTATTGTATGATGGTATTTAAATAATTTAATCCTCAACGCAGCGTGAAAACAACACACAGAAGCAGAGAGAGGGTGAGAAGGGGGTTACGGCCCAAATTTTTACCCTATTGGCCGGGTGAGCCTGGCCGGCCCCCTTCTTAGAGGTTTTCAAAATTTTCTATTTCGTTCACCTCCGTACAGTATAACTCAACCAATCATTTATATACTTTTCTGAAAAAACTCTGAACGTTTAAGCAGATAAATGGCAGTTCCAGTAAACATATGAAAATAAGCAAAAATAAGGAATAAATACCTGGATTGAAAAAATGAACAACCACTATGTGGTTGATTCACTCAGGTATTCACGCATATCAACCTCAACAACACTGCTGCCTAGTGACTTATTTAAGGAAACACCTATCACCTGATCTGCAGAGTGAATAATAGATGCATTATGCGTAAGAACTATAAACTGAGACAACCGGGACCGTTCCCTTATCATCCTTGCAAGCCTCTCCGAATTGGCCCTGTCAAGAGGGCCGTCTACCTCATCCAATGCATAGAATGGACTAGGCTTATAGTCCTGAACTGCAAATAAGAAACTCAACGCAACAACCGCCTGCTCGCCACCACTCAACGCCTCAATTCTCTTGACAACCTTGCCCGGAGGAGTAACCTCTATTATCAAACCACCAGAGAATGGGTCCTCTTCATTCTCCAATTTTATATCTGCGTACGCCTTTTCATCACCTATAAACTCTGCATATACTCTCTGGAAGTTCTTTCTTATACCTTCAAACGTGTCCATAAACACCTGTTTCTTCTTTTTCTCAATTTGGTCTATGAGCGCCAAGACTGCTGCCTTTTCATCCTCTAACTTATTCGCCTTCTTCTCAATATCCTCCAAATCGCCAAGCGCGTTCTCATATATTTCTATTGCTTTCATATTAACTGGTTCTAGTTTTGCCATCTTCTTCTTCAAACTCTCAATTTCGTCCTTCAACTCAGAATCTGACGCATCCAATTCCTTAAACTCAGATAAGTTCATGCTTTCCCATTCCCTCACAACATCCTGGAGCCTAGACTCTAATTTTGCCCTTTCAATCTCAACCTCATTTATCTCCCTAGACTTGTTATCCAAAAGTCTAACCAAACTACCCCTCTTCTCAAGAAGTTCATTCAATCTAGCCTGAATCTCAGATCTCTTAGAAACCAACCCACTTATGCTAGTATTTATCTCCTTCTCCTTCTCAAGCATCTGTGTGAGTTGAGTTTCAAGTTCATATATTCTCTTTTTAGATTCCTCGAGGGCGGTCTCAAGCTCAACCTTCTCGGATGTCATCTGATCAAGTTTATTCCTAGACTCAACCAGCCTAGTTTCCTCTATAAGCCTAATCTCAGACAGTAGGGATTTATACCTAATTTCAACATCAGTAGACTCAGCGCGTAATCTTTCAAGTTCTCTCTGCATCTCTTCTAGATGCTTTGCTGCACCCTTAACCTCGGGTCTATCCAATTTTTCCTGCAGTTCAGAC
>JALWQZ010000019.1 GCA_027077895.1 Microcaldota archaeon
ATAAGAAAGATTGATGACCTTGTTGGAGATCCAAAAAAGGCGGTAGAAGTTAGGAGAAAGACAATAGAAAGGTTGACTAACACAAAACTGGAGAACATTGGGCACTACTCAATAGACGTAGAAAGGGCGACTTCAAGAAACATAGAGAACATGATTGGCGTGGCTCAGGTTCCTATTGGTATTGCCGGACCACTGCAGATCAACGGCGAATATTACAAGGGTAAAGCATTCGTCCCATTGGCAACAACCGAGGGTGCATTGGTCGCTAGCGTGAATAGGGGGTGCAAAGCAATAACAGAATCAGGGGGAGCGAATGTGAGGATACTAGACGACAAAATGACTAGATCTGCATTGTTCGTCCTAGACTCTGCCATGGACGCGGCGGAATTCAAGAACTGGGTGGAAAAGAACAAGGAGACCATAATGAAAAAGGCGATGGAGACAAGCCACCACTTGAGGCTTAGAAATATTAACGTCTGGGTCGTCGGAAGGAATGTTTGGTTGAGGTTCGAAGGTGAAACAGGAGATGCAATGGGAATGAACATGATAACAATTGCAGTGGAACATGCGTCAGGATGGATAGAAGATGAATATCCAAACGCGAGGTTCCTATCTGCAAGTGGGAATATGTGTGTGGACAAAAAGCCCTCTGCACTGAACATGATAACTGGGAGAGGGAAAACCGTCGTTGCAGAAGTCATGATCCCAAGAAAAACGGTGGAAAAACTGCTCAAGACAAGTCCAGAAAACATGGTCGAAGTGGCCTACAGAAAAAACCTAGTTGGTTCTGCCCTAGCTGGGAGTTACGGCTTCAACGCCCACGTGGCAAATATAATTGCAGCCATGTACATAGCGCTGGGCCAAGACCCCGCGCACGTAGTCGAGGGAAGCATGGGATTCTCGTTGTTTGAAATGAAGGGAGATAACCTACATGTAAGCCTTACCCTACCTGCCGTGCAAGTCGGGACAGTCGGCGGGGGGACTGGACTAGGGACACAGAGAGAAGCCCTGCAGATTCTAGACATCGCTGGTGGCGGAGAACCCCCTGGAGCAAATGCAAAGAAACTGGCAGAGATAGTAGGAGCCACTGCATTAGCCGGCGAGATAAGCCTTATAGGCGCACTAGCGGCTAGGCACCTAGGGAAGGCACACAAGGAACTAGGACGTGGCCAGAAAGGTTAAAATACAAAACGCCGTTATTCTAGCATGCAAGGTCAAGGCATGGAATATGTAATTGCAATGATAAGCATAGTGGCGATAATCGTTGGGATCATTCTAGTCTATTACCTACTCAGAGGTCAAGAGTCATACGCGTCAGGGTACAAAAACCAGTAAAACCTTTTAAACCTGACCTGATTTGTTATACTAGGTGATACAATGGCCAACTCGGCAGACACTAGAAATAAACTGGAACAGTTGAAAAAGGACCAAGAGGCGCTAAAGGCCCAATTGGCAGAACTAGACACATACCTAACCAAGAAGTACGGCACGCTAAAGGCCGAGAAACACGTCTCCAGGTCATACACTCCAACAATTGCCAAAAGCATGTCACCACCTCAATACGATTCAAACAACGAACTGGTGGGCATGCGCGCCTTATTGCAGGAAAGCATAAACAACTCAAAGAAACTCATGGAAAAATTTGACTACTTACTCGACGCACTCATATCTAGCCTAGACGATATGGATTCTGAAGACATTGACAAGACCATACGCCTGATAGCAGAGAGTCAATCCCATTTACTGGACAACCTAGCAGAAACTAGGCAACAACTAGAAGAACTTGAGAAGGAGGCCATAACAAAGGAGGACATCCAAAAGTTCGAAAAGGAATACAAAGAGAGATACGCAGAACTAGCAAAGAGGATAAACGAGTTGATGTCAAAAATAGAAGAACCCGCCGTCATGGATGCCATAAGCGCACTCCAAACACAAATCGCACAAGTGTCCACAGAAGTCAAAGAACTAGAAACAAACGTGAAAAACGGCGGCGAGACAAAGAAACTAGCAGAAAAGACCAAGGAATTAATGACAAGGATGCAATCAATGGAGGAAAGGTTGAAGAACATAACAGACCTAGTCCAGGGAATGAGCGAGCACCTCTATTCTAGCGAGGCAGCAATGGCAAGGGTGGCGAGTTTAGAACAAGACCTATCAGAGCTAAGGCAGTTAGTTCAAACACTCCAAAATGCCGTAATGCAAGAATCGGACACTAGCAAGATCGAGATGGAAAAGGCGGTCAAGGAAATTGAAGATGCAACAAAGGGGCTCTCAGAAGTGAACGAACTCGTGAACATTGAGAAAAAGAGGGGAGAAAAATTTGACAAGATTGAAAAGGAGATGGCGGAACTCGAAACCAAACTAGAAAAGGTAAACGAAATTGAAACTAGAATCACCAACCTGGAGAACAAACTGGAGAATATAGAAAAAACACTGAACACATACCCTATAGGGGAACTGAAGGAAGTGTCCTCAATAAGATCCGACCTGAAAAATGTCAAATCCGGAGTACCTGCTGACAAGGTCCAAACGCTAGAGGAGCGGTTGGATAGAATAGAAAAATCTCTGGATAGGATACTCACAAAAAAAGAGGCATCAAAGAATATTGAGACCTGCAAACTAGGAGACGCCATATTTAGAATCTCAAATAAACTCAACGAGATAGAAACTGGGATGAAAGAAAGCAAAGAGCAAGAGATACTTGACAAGATATCTGTCCTAAATTCTGAGATTCAAGATTTGAGGCAGATGAGAAAAGAACTGGAAAACGTGAAAACACCCAAAGATGTGAAGAGACTGAAAGACAGAATATCCATCATGGAAAACAAACTGTCCGCGCTATACAAAGAACTAAACGAACTCTACAGGAGTCTAAACGAAACACCCACCCAAGACCTGAAATGTGATTTGCTAAAGATGGAGGGAGTAATAAACGCCGTCCAAAAAACTCCGACAACAAAAAAAGAACTCAACCAAACAATCTCCACAGTAAATGAAATGATGGAAAACCTAGACAACAAACTGGACAGAATCGAAAAACAGCAAGAAGTTCAAAGCAAGGACATCAACAATAAACTGGAGAATGCAAGGGATAAAGTCAATTCAGTAAAACAAAGAATGATAATTGAAAACAGGGCATCTGTTGAAAGAATGAGAAAACTCATACTAACCCGACTAACTAACCTAGAAAACTTGGTGAAACTAGGGATAATCAACAAGAAGGGGATAAAGAGAGAACTTGGAAAGACACTTGAAGAACTCGGAGAAATGAAACATGAAATGAAACACTTTGACCAGTACAAACAAGAAGTTAGACAAGTATCCAAGATAGAATCCACAGTCAAAGATGCATTAAAATCAAGGTCTCCAGACAAATCCATCTCTGAGATAAAAGACCAAGTCAACAAACTGATTCTCCATCCCACACCAAAGATAAGTAAAGCAGTATCTGGGTTATTCCTAATAAGGAAAGAAGTAGAAGAGAGTTCGCGCATGGATAAGAAAATGGAGAACAAACTAGGATCAATAATAAAACAGATCAAAGAATTGGAGGGCAGCATAGGTCACGAGGATCTAGAAATGCAAATATCGAAAGTAAGAAAGGAATTGGAGGCACTGTCACAAAAAATGAAGAAGTCCCCAACAAAGTACGCACCAAAACTGGAGAGGATCGAGAATTCTCTGTCTGAGATAAAGGATCAAATAGATGAGTTGGACAAAGAGAAGTCCTTGATATTCAAACTTGAGGCACAACTTGATGAAAAGGAGAATGAACTGAAGGAGTTAAGCAAGAAAGTCGCGGCTGGGGGTGTAAGCCCCAAGGACGTTGCTAAACGGATATCTGAGATAAACAACGAGATAACCACACTTAAAAGAGAGATAAACAAAGAAACTGTTGAGATCAATCAAGTTGTAAAGGATCTCAATGAGATAAAGGCCCTAGTAGACGACATGGTTCCAGTGGATAAGGTCAGAACTTTATTAAGCAAAGCAAGGACTGCATTGAAGAAAAAGGATCTCACGTCTGCGAAGATGTATCTGAAGAAGGCCAGAGTCGCTGTCAATGAAGGTGACAAAGCACTTATTAGTGAGATTGAAGAGATAGACAAAGAGATAAAGATGCTTGGCGGGATAAAGGAGGAAAAACTAAGCAAGATTGAAGAAAAGCACGGAACTGGTATGTTTGCAAGTGCAACCCAGAGTCATCATGGGTTGGTACTAGCCCATAAAAGGGAGGTTATAGGAAAGGAACCTGTAATGAAAGAGAAAGTAGAGGAAATGAAAAAACAAACTTCTGGACTAGCATTATTGGTCGATGAGATAAAGAACAATGAAAGAAAAGTAAGCCCAGAGGTTGTCAAGTCCGCTATTAACAAGGTAGAGTCAGCAGAGGCAAGTTTCATACATGCAAAGCAGACCCCAGCAATACCAGACAAGGAAGTCAAAAAAGCACTTACTAAAGCAGAGAGAGAAGCAGAAGCGTTGGAAAAAGCAATAAAGAAAACAGCAAAAATTGCAGAAAAAACCAACGATAAACAACTGATAGATAAACTTAACAAAACATGGATAAATTCCCTACTGGTTGAAAACCATGTTAAAGCCACACAAGAGGAATTAAATGAAATTACAAATGCGTTGAAGGAAAGCGAGAGAAGGTATAACGAGAGAATCAAGAACATCCAGAGCGCAAAGGAGGAAATTAAGAACAACAGCGTGCCCATTGAAGTGCTCATGCTTGACTTTATACAAAACATGAAACACGGCGAGAGGGTAACCGTAAGTGAAATGACAAAGGCATTAAGGATAGATCCAAAAACAGCCCTAGACAAATTGAAGAGAATCCAAGGTGACTTCAAACTAGAAAACGTTGGGTTGATACACTCGCTGGTGAATAAGGAACCTGCAATCAGACGTCTGTAGAGATAAACACAAGATAGCAATAACCTAGCATCAGGAGTGAAAGGAAGATGAAGAAGGGTATTAGTCCAATAGTGGCGGTTGTTTTGCTGATCGCCATAGCAGTTATTGCAGCAGTAGGTCTGTACTTCTGGGTTGGAAGTTTGACTAACAAGCCAGCGACACCCAGTATGTTAAATGGGATAACGGTGCAAGTCATTGATTGCGGCGGAAGTACTCCCACGCTACTAGTAACAAATATTGGAACAAAAACAATAAGTGATTTAAACACAACATTAAAAACAACAAACAATTCTATCAAAGTAAGCAACTGCCAACCAAACAGCATAAATCCAGGGGACACCGCGAAATGTGAGATAACAAAATTCTCAGGTACAATTGTAGTGTACGGGAATAACCTCACACCTGCACCTATTACATGTTAAAACAATTGACAACCTTCATTGCAATCGATACTATTATAAATAACAAAATCGTTTCTACACTAGTAATGCTAATTGGAGGTGAAAGGAAGATGAAGAAGGGTATTAGTCCAATAGTGGCGGTTGTTTTGCTGATCGCCATAGCAGTTATTGCAGCAGTAGGCCTGTACTTCTGGGTTGGAAGTTTGACTAACAAGCCAGCGACACCAACTCAACCAGGCATGTTAACAGCACAAGCAATATGTGGAGATAACCAAAGTAGTACAACTACATTCCTACTGACAAACATAGGAACTAGCACAGTAGACATATCCACTCTAAAAATGACCGCACCAAAAGACTCAAGTGCACAGTTCAATGCATCTAGTGATTGCGCATCCACAACAATACAAGCAGGGGGTACAATAAAATGCAACATAACAAACTTTGGAAAGGGATCAGGTACAGCAACATTCTATGGTACAAACATAGGGACATTCGCAATTACATGCTGAAAACCCCCAAAACCCCCTACAACTTTATTTTGTTATATTATCACAAACGGCAACAATTTAAAATAGAAGTTTATTAACTTGGCATGGACCTTTTCCTGTGGCTAGGCTTGATGTTTGCCACGTCATTAGTACTAGGCTTGTTGTTCGAGAAAATGAAGATTCCATGGCTGTTTGCCCCACTAGTTTTGGGTATAGTCGCAAACCTTGTAAACATAAGACCAGAGCACATATCCAACTTCAACTTCCTCGCAAACTTAGGAATGGACTTCATGCTGTTCATAATCGGGTTCAAACTAGGCCTAGAGGAATTCAAAAAACTAGGGAAAGAAATCATAAAGGACACACTAGTAATTAACACAGCGGCCAGTATCGTTGGAATCATAGCACTTCTAGCACTAAGCGTCTCACCTATAATCTCTTTGATTGCCGGAATCGCAATTGTAACAGTCGGCGAAGAGGTGTTGGTCCCTATACTGGATGGATTCAACCTAATAAAAACAAAGATGGGGACTATGCTCATTGGAATCGGCGTATTTGACGACATATTCGAAGTCACAGCGATAATACTAGCAGGAACACTAGTGGCATCTGCATCAAGAGCCCCAAACATAAAACTAGACATAGTGGGGATACTGGTCCCAGTAATCCTGACTCTAATATTCCTATACACCGACGGAGTTATCACCAGGTCAAGGAACATGCGCAAGGTTGAACATCTGATACTAATAGGGTTGTCATTATTCTTCGTTTACGTGGCCATTGCTAATCTAGCAGGCGCAGCAGGCCTGGGCGCCATCCTAGCGGGGATATCCCTAAAGAACCTAGTTCCTAACAGGTACCTTGAAAAGACAGAAACAACATTTGATATGATTTCATACGTGTTGTTTGGCCCTATATTCTTCGCATGGGTTGGCATGAGTCTAGACCTAAAAAGCATACTAGTGTATCCGGTACTGACAGGAGTATTATACATAGCCCCAATGCTAGGGAAGGTATTCTTCGGCTGGCTAACAACCAGAAACATCCTAGGAGACAGGAAAGCATGGTCACTAGGTATGGGATTGTCAGTTAGGTTCTCAACACAATTAGTGGTCGCCCAGTTGTTATTCGCAAGCAAGACAATAAGTGCGCCATTATTCACTGCAATCGTCATGTCATCAGCAATTGCAACGCTAGTAAATCCATTCTTGATGATTGGAATGATAAACCACTGGGGATTGTACAAGAATAAAGCATAGAGCGGTGGGCATCTCAGGGTGGACGGTCCCGCCCAGAAGGACTTGGTCCTAACCTCCTTCTCCACCCTGCAACCCTGGAAGCGCCACCTAGACGGGCTACGGTTGCTCCCTTCCGGGCCTGGCCGGGTTCACCCGACTAGACAGCCAACCAGGACAGGGCTTCTCAGTCGGAGGCAGGAGCCCAACTGAGAGAGACCGCCGCCCCTGGGCATTCGGCTCCCCCATAAGGCGGGTTTGGGGTCACAGGGGACCGCCGACCGCCCAGCCTAGCCCACCGGATTATTGTTTTGGAATCACTAGTTTAAAATCGTGACTATGGGTTAACCAAGAGAGGATTAAAAACAAAAAACACCCACAGTTAAGATTTCAACATGGTTTTGCCAAACGTTAACTTACGTAAGTTT